>CAYWQN010000007.1:0-36381 GCA_964460875.1 uncultured Candidatus Saccharibacteria bacterium
AACCAAGATTCACGGCTTCAAAGGCCGCTGTCCTACCATTAGACGATCTCCCAGCTCAGCACGCTTCCGAACGAGCGATGGCCATATGGTATTCCATACCATTCGACGATCTCCCGATATCGTAATCCTGCCCTGCCCGTGCTTACTTATCAAGCTTGCACGCGCGCGCTAGCTCCGCGATATCTTCCTCCGTAAGCTCAAGCCCTTCGCCGATATTGAATGAGTACATGATGGAATCCGGGTTCTCCACGTGCCCCAGGCCGAGCGCATGGCCGAACTCATGCACCAGGACGCGCTCCAAGTCTCCCGTATTCTTAAATTCATAGATATTGATGCGTTCGCCGCTCTTATCTTCTTCGTAATTGCCTTGATCGAAGTCTTCGCCTGCGCTCGCGTTATAGGTACTTACTTTCGCATTAATCTTCCGAGCGAGCGCGTTCAGCTGCGCTACCGCGGCATTAATGTCTTTCGCGAACACATTCACTTCGTCCGCATCCTGATTCAGGGCCTGCCGCTCCTCCTCGAGCGACTTGCCTTCGGCGTTCAGCTTCCGGTATTCCTCAGCAGGCGCTCCTCCCTTCGCGTTCCAATACGCGACCTGCTCCTGATACTGCGCTGCCCTGCGGTCATAGGAGACGGAGGCCGATTCAAATGATTCTTTCGCCTCGGAGAAACGGTCCCGAAGCGCGTTCACTTCAGCCTTCTTGGCGTCATACGCTGCCTGCTCCGCATCGATGTTCTTCCCGAGCTCGGTCGCCTTCTGCACCTCGCTGTATACCAGGTTCACGGGAAGGGCCCCTTCCGCGGCCTCCGATAGCTCTATGAGCGTGCGGCCTGCCTCCTCGTTCCAGACTTGTGCCGCTTTACCGAGCGCAGCGCTGAATTCCTCTTTTGAGATGCCGAAACGCGCGTCGTAGGCTCCGGGAACGTAGGATATCGGCGTGGCGCATGGAGGCGCGAGTAATGGCGCGGCCTGCGTATACAGGATGTAGCCTGCCGCTGCGACAAAGGCGAATGCGAATACGAGCTTCAGTGTGGGAATAAACGCTTTCATCCGCTGCAAAGCTCGAGCACGGCAAGCTCGAGCGGAAGCGCAGGAAGCGGCGAGAACCGGATGCGCAGAGATGCGTCAAGAAGTGCGGCAAGGGTCTTATGCGTAAGCTTGGAGCCCGCATCGTTCGCGAACGCTTCGATTGCCGCATACCCTTCTCCGAGTTCAGCCTGCAGCGCCTTGCGGAGCTCGGGGGCATGACGGACCAAAAGAACGTTCCGTATCGCTTCAAGCACGAGCGAAAGATAGAGCGGCATATCGACATCCTCGTCGGAAGCAGCGCGTATGGCAGCAAGCGCACTGTCTGCACTGCCAGCTGAGAGCGCGCCGACGAGCGCGGCGACATGCCGAGATTTCGGGGCGCCGGTCGCCTTCTCTGCTTCCGCTCGTGAAATTTCCTTGCCGCCGGTTACTGAGAATATCTTCTCCAGTATGGAGAGCGCGTCCCGGTATGAGCCGTCAGCGAGAATGGCTACCAAGTCAGCGACGCCCGCCTCAAGCTGGTAGCCCTCCTTCTTTGCGACAGAAGACACGAGCTTCACCAAGCCTTCCTTCGTCGGCTTCTTGAACTCGAACACCTGGCAGCGGCTCCGCACTGTTTCCGGCACTTTCTCAAGCTCGGTCGTCGCAAGCACGAAAATAGCGTACGCGGGCGGCTCTTCGAGAGTCTTCAGAAAGGCATTCCACGCGCCCTTTGAGAGCATGTGCGCTTCGTCGAGAATGTAGAGCTTGTACTTGCCGGAAAACGGGAGCGTATAGATGTTTTCCGCGAGAGCGCGTATATCGTCGACGCTGTTGTTGGACGCTGCGTCTATCTCATACAGATCCTTGTCTGAAACGCCGAGCTCTTTGGCGAAGATGCGCGCAATGCTCGTTTTTCCGAGACCGCGCGATCCCGCGAAGAGATAGGCATGCGCCACCGTGTCGGATTTCAGCTGCTCAGCGAGCGGACCGATTACCTGCTCTTGGCCTGCGACCTCGGAGAATTTCTGCGGCCGGTAGGCGCGATACAAGGACTGATGCATGCAGGGATTATAGCAAGCCCGACTCTTCTATGACACGTTCGAGGGACGAGAGGTCGTTTGCGTCCATCAGCTTCCCTCGCAGCTCGGCAGCATCGTCCCATCCTGACACGAAGGCTTTGAAGTGCTTCTTCAGGATGGCGAAGTGCTTCTTCGGCTTGAGCTCGTCGAAGTAGCGTGCGAGCCGGAGCAGCATCAGGAGACGCTCACTAGGCGCAAGGTCTGCCGGCGACTTCCCGGAAAAAAGCCACGGGTTCCCGAATATGGCGCGCCCGAGCATCATGCCGTCGAACCCGTAGAGCAGAGCCTTTTCTTTCGCGTCGGCGATGCTTACCAGGTCCCCGTTTGCCGAAAGCACGACCTCGGGGTTTTCGCGCCGGCACAAGGCGACGATATCGCCTGCGAGCTCATAGTGCGCCGGCACAAGCGACATCTCTTTTCGCGTCCGCAGATGTACGGTGAGCGCGCTGATGCCCGTATCAAGGAGGTTCGGGAGCCAGGTCTCGTATTCGAACTTGTTGTAGCCGAGCCGAGTCTTTACGGAAACCGGTATCTTGCCTTCAGTGCCCCGGAGCGCCGCAGCGATGACTTCGCGCGCTCGCGCTGGGTCTTTCATATGGCCTGCACCTGCGCCCTGCTTTTCTATGGACTTGTCCGGGCAGCCCATATTGATGTCAACGCCGTCGAAGCCGAAGGTGAGCGCAAGACGCGCGGCGTATTCCATAGTCTCGGGATTGCTGGTGAACAGCTGGGCTACGATGGGCCGCTCTTGAGGGGTGAACCGCAGATCGCGCACCAAGGGATTCTCCTCATCCTTCATGCCCTTTTTCTCGCGCGTATGGAAAAGTCCGTCGGCCGAGACGAACTCGGTCCACATGACGTCGGGCGGCGCCGTTTCCGCGATAAGCCGCCGGTATGCCGGATCGGTAACGTCCGCCATGGGCGCGAGCGCCATGAACGGCTTCGGCAATTCGTTCCAGAACGATTTCATATGTACCTTATACCGTGGACGCTGATATTTGACACGCGGCATTGACGGCGTATCGTTTTCGCAGAGAGGAGTACCAGCAATGACATGCTCGACCTTGACCGGCAGCAGCGCCTGCCTATTCGTTATCCTCGTCATCGTCAGTTATTCGTTCATGCAGAGATGCATGCGCAGCTTCGCAATCTATCGCACTGAGAAAATCTTCAACGACAGCTCGAGCGGCATGGAGATGGGCGC
Source organism: uncultured Candidatus Saccharibacteria bacterium (assembly GCA_964460875.1). Lineage (GTDB taxonomy): Bacteria > Patescibacteriota > Minisyncoccia > Phycocordibacterales > Phycocordibacteraceae > C7867-001. Next base: position 3,299 of record CAYWQN010000007.1, read on the forward strand.
ATTTCATCGCATGCAGGACGCGAGCGGTCGAGCGCTTCGCCAAGGAGCTATAGCGCTTGCCGCAGGGGCATGGGCGCTAACGATAATCACCTGAGAAAACGGGCGTGGACTAACCCTCCACGCTTTTTCTATTCTTCTCCTACGCGCTTAAGATATACCTTGCCGTCGAAGCGCAAATCGACGTAGACCAAGGAGCCATCAACGAGATTAAGGCCCTTGAACGCGGCCTCTGCGCTCTTGGCCGCCGCCTGCTCATGCCCCACCACATAGGTGATGCGCGTCGACGGCGGAACGAAGAGATCCGCCTCGTCGCCGCGTATGGCAACGGACGCCACCGGCACGCCGAGCATTTTCACCGCGCGCGCGAAGCGCAGCACGTCCGGCAGCGAATCGGCGCCCATGACCCGCGCGCGAAGCGGGTAGGAATCGGTCGAGGACGCGGTATCGAGCTCAGCGTAAACGCGGAGCATGTCGTTCGGAGTCGTGGATGCTCCTGACTCGGAAGCCGGAGCGAACACGAGGCCTTCGACATCCGACTCATAGCAGTTTCCAGTCTTCGCTGAGAGGTTCGATGGCGTACCGCACCACCAGAAGGCAGAGACGCGCTCGCTCGCCTTAAGCGCGATGGAATCGAACCCGGTGCGGGACACGGAAACGGCAGCGACTGCAGGATAGCGCTCCAGAACGGAAGCGCGTATGGCGCGCTCCGGATAGAAGAAGAACGAATTTTTCGGCAGGACGCTCATATAGGTGCCGTGAAGCTCGTCTTCGGCGATCGCCTTGACTGAGTCTGCGTCGGTGAATCCTGCAGCTTCCACCCGGCTGATGCGCACTTCGGGGAGCCAGAGGAGATACACCGCGATGCCCGCGACGGCGAGCACGCCTATCGAGAGAAGCACTGCGTTTCGGACGAGTTCTTCGCGGCGCCTGTCGCGAAGCTTCCGTTTTGGCGCGCGGGTCGAGAGCCGCGGATGCGTGTTCTTCGCTTCCTTTTTTGCCTTCCCCTTCTTCCGTGAGCGGGAGACGGGTGCCGGCGCAGATTTCTTCGGACCTATGTCAAATGACCGTCGTGCCATTTACTTCGTGATTACGCTTTTACCCATGTACGGCACAAGCACATCCGGCACCTTGATGGAACCATCCTCCTGCTGGAAGTTCTCGACGAGCGATACCAGGATGCGCGGCACCGGGATGGCGGTGTTGTTCAGCGAATGCACGTATTTCAATTCGCCGTCCGTGTCTTTGTAGCGGAGGTTCAAGCGGCGCGTCTGGAAATCATGGAAGTACGACGCGGAGCCTATCTCGCGGTACGTCTGTTCTCCCGGTACCCAGAGCTCGATATCGTATTTTTTCACCTGCCCTAGCCCGAGGTCGCCGCCGCAGTTGACTACCGTGTGATACGGGATGCCGAGAGACTCGATGAATTCCTCGGTGTTCCGCGTGAGCGTCTCGTGATGCTCTACCGACGCCTGGTGCGATGCTTCGCACAAGACCACCTGCTCGAACTTATAGAACTCATGCACGCGTATGAGCCCCTTCACGTCTTTCGAATGCGCGCCTATCTCGCGGCGGAAGCATGGGCTGAACGCGAGGTATTTCTTCGGCAGCTCGGCAGCGTCCAGCACTTCGTCCATGTGATACCCCATGGTCGCGACCTCCCCTGTGCCGGCAAGGTACAGCTCGTCCTGCACTTTATAGATATCGTCTTCGCTCTGCGGCAGAAAGCCGGTGCCCATCAACGGCTCGCGGCGCAGCAAGGACGGCACGATCATCGGCGTGAAATCGCGGCCAGAGAAAAACTTCAACGCATGCTGCCAGATGGCGAAACAGAGCAGCACTCCGTCGCCTTTCAAGAAGTAACCGCGGAATCCCGCTACTTTCGTGCCGCGCTCGAAGTCCGCCATCGAAAGCTCGGTCATAAGCTCTATATGGCTCTTGGCGGGGAACGAGAACGTCTGAGGATCGCCCCATTTCTTCACTTCCTGATTGTCAGCATCGCTCTCGCCTTCCGGGACCGACATGTCCGGAATGTTCGGGACCAAGAGCATGAGGCGCTGCCACTCCTCCATGACTTTCGCGAGCGATTCCTCGAGCTCGCCCATGCCGCTCTTTAGGTGGCGCATGGCCTCCAAGAGCTTCTCCTTCTCTTCGGCCTTCGCGAGCACGATGAGCTTCGAGGCCCGGTTCTGCTCAGCGCGCTTCTCGTCGAGCTCCTGGCGCAGACGCTTGCGGTCATCGTCTACCGCAAGCAGTCGGTCGATATCGACCTCTATATGCTTCTTGCGCGCGCCTTCCTTGACCAAGTCGGCGTTCTCCCGGATGAACCTGATGTCTAACATATAATGGACAGGATAGTATGGCGGAGGCCACACGACAACTTGAAGGAGACGAACAGCCGCCGCGATTGCGGGAAATTCCGCAGCAGCCGCCGCGATTATGGGCGCGCGGCAGCTGGCCTGCTGACGGCACGAAGTATCTTGCGGTCGTCGGCTCCCGAGCGCTCGGACGCTACGGGCGCGAAGCGTGCGAGCACCTCATTGCGGGGCTCGCGGGTTATCCCATTTCCATAGTGTCAGGGCTCGCGCTCGGCGCTGACGCCGTCGCGCATAAAGCCGCGCTTGCCGCAGGACTCCATTGCATCGCCGTGCCCGGCTCAGGCCTCGGAGACAAGACCATCTCGCCGCGCACGAACGCCGGCCTTGCGCAGGAAATACTCGCTCAAGGCGGACTGCTTCTATCTGAGCATCATGACGACTATCTTCCGCATCCGTACGACTTCCCTTCAAGAAACCGCATAATGGTCGGCCTCTCGCACGCCGTACTCTTGATCGAGGCGGGGCCTAAATCAGGCACCCTGATAACGGCCCGGCTCACCCATGAATACAATCGCGAGCTCCTGTGCGTCCCCCACCGCATCGGCGACCCGCACGGGTACGGTGCGAATCTCTTTCTGCGCCTTGGCGCGACCCTGGTAGCGGAACCCGCCCATATCCTTGAAGCGCTTGGCATCAAGGCTCGTACCGGCGGCGCGAAGATTGATTTGAAACTGGAAGGCGATGAGAGCGTCATATACAGCCTGCTTTCCGAACCTCTGCCGAAAGACGAACTCATCCGCGCTTCAGGGCTTGCGGCTTCTGACGCTCTCACTGCGCTTGTGATGCTTGAATTGAAAGGCGTTCTGAAAGAAGAATTCGGCGCATGGCGCCGAACGTAAAACGATGAAGGGCCCCGCGTGTTGAAACGCAGGGCCCTGTTGTGGTGATAATCCTCTCTCGTGAGAAGAATCGATGGTCCTTCATAAGAGGATCCTGCACTCCTTCCCCTTCCGAAGAAGGAGTGCAGGTCTCACGCGGTCTACGCCGGGAAACGCATTCTGGCTCTCAAGTCCTCGACCTCTTCTTTCGAAGCGATCTCATACTCGAGAAACAGTTCCGGGCGCTCGACGAAGAGCTCCCGTAAGCGCTGCCACGTGTTGACCGTTTTGCGGTAGATGCCGGGACGAGTGCCATTGTTCATGACATTCATTCCGTCATCGATAAAGTCGGGAATCTGGTAGCGCAGCCGGTCGAAACCGCCTGCAGCATCCCTGACTTCCGAGTAGAGTGAGTCGAGTGCGAGGAACGGGTCGTGCTTCTTTGGAGAAGCCGCAACCGCGAGTCTCGCGAGGCCAAGATGGTACCGCAACCATGCCTGCCAATCTCGTTTCGTGAATGTGTATGCCACGTGGTCCTCCTCTTGTTGACCAAGAGGGACTATATATACTTTTTCACATATGTCAATGCACCTCGAATACATACGCCTTGAGAAGGATACGGTGCGTGGCGGCTTATTTGACAAATCTAAATATTTATATATAATACATTTTAACGAGCCGGCGTTACCCGGCAAGGGAGAGACAGATGACGGACGATCTTGATGACGGCGTGCCGGAATCAACCATCATTGAAAACGTTCCTTCCGACGTAATTACCTGTTTTGAACAGGACTTCCCCGACCAGCCGAAACTGATTGCGTACGTCCGCCGCGGGTGGTGCGACCATGTCGAATCCATTCTTGCCGAGCTCGGCAAGCAGGACGACGAAGGCGAATACCCCGCGTTTAACGACGAACAGAAAAAGACGGCGAACGTCTGGTGGAGTCTCTATAATGAAGTGTTCATGAGCAGGTAGTGCGTCCGCGGCGGTTGGGTTTCGGCCCTTCCGCCGCGTTTTCGTTGTCGCGTTTTATGCTTTGTCTTCATACGTCGCGCTTGACGCATATATATAAGGTGCGCTATCAGTTAGGGAATGGCAAAGACGTTACTCATTGTGGAGTCTCCCGCAAAGGCGCGGACTATCCAGCAATACCTCGGCGCGGACTATGAAGTGCTCGCCTCGGTAGGTCATGTACGCGACCTTCCGAAAACTAATAAAGACGCCGTCGATATCGAGGGCGGCTTCGTGCCGCGCTACGTCATTTCCCCCGATAAGCGCGAGGTTATCGAGCGAATCCATAAGGCCGCGGACCGCGCATCCGAAGTGCTGCTCGCGACCGACCCCGACCGCGAAGGCGAAGCCATCGCGTGGCATATAAAGGAGGCGGTCGGGCTCAAAAAGCCCAAGCGCGTCGTCTTCCACGAGATAACGAAGGACGCTATCAAGGAGGCTATCGGCTCTCCACGGGCAATCGACGAGAACCTCCGCCAGGCGCAGGAGGCGCGACGCGTCCTCGACCGCCTCGTAGGCTACGACCTCTCCGGACTTATCTGGAAGAAGGTGCGCTACGGCCTCTCCGCAGGCCGGGTCCAGTCGCCGGCGCTGCGCATACTCGCCGAGCGCGAGCGAGAGATAAAAGCATTCGTGCCGGAGACCTACTACGTGCTCGACGCGCGCTTCAAATCCTCGCATGGAGAATTCCCCGCCACCTGCGTCGAGGAGCCGAAAGACGGAAAGGAAGCCGCGAGAATCGTTGAGCTCGGAGAGAAAGCGAAGTGGGAAGTCGGTAACGTCACCGAACGCGCCGAAGAACGCGCGCCGCGTCCGCCGTTCACGACCTCTACTCTCCAGCAGACGGCATCCACCCGCCTCGGGTTCGCGCCCTCAAGGACCATGCGCGCAGCCCAGAAGCTCTACGAAGCCGGACACATCACCTACATGCGCACGGACTCGGTGAACCTTTCCAAGGAAGCGGTCGCAAAGCTCGCTGCTGCTGCAGAGAAAGAATTCGGCAAGGAGTACGTGCAGGTGCGCGCCTATCAGACGAAATCGAAGAACGCGCACGAAGCGCACGAAGCCGTGCGCCCGACCGAGCCTGCCAAAGCGAAGGCGGGAGCCACCGGCGACGAACAAGCCCTCTACGAGCTCATCCGCACGCGCGCGATGGCGTCCCAGATGGCGAGCGCGAAAGTGCTCCGCACCAAGGTCGAGGCGAAGTCCGACGCCGACATACCGGTATTCACGTCAAACGGATCGCGCGTCGTGTTCCCCGGCTGGCTCGCGCTTGATACGAGGGCGCGCGGCGAGGACGTCGAGCTTCCGAAAGTCGCGCTTGGCGACCCGCTCGAGGTCATAACGCTCGGCTCGCTTGAAAAGCAGACCGAACCGCCGAACCGCTACACGGAAGCCGGACTCATTAAGGAGCTCGAGAAGCGCGGCATCGGCCGGCCTTCCACCTATGCCTCCATCATGAAAACCATCCAGGATAGAGGGTATGCGGAAAAAGACGGTCGCACCCTGAAGCCGACCGCGACCGGCATGGTGGTATCCGGCTGGCTTGAAGAGCACTTTGCCGATTACATCAGCGATTCGTTCACTGCCGAAATGGAGGACGAGCTCGACGAGATAGCGCGCGGCGAGCGCGCATACCTGAAAACGATGCAGGACTTCTATGGCCCGTTCAAGAAAGCCGTGGACGGGAAGGAAGACTTGCCGAAGGCAACGTCCTTGGGGGAGGTCCCGAAAGAATTCACCTGCCCGAAATGCGGAAGCCCGATGGAATTCAAGCTCGGCCGCGGCGGCATATTCATGAGCTGCACCCGGTACCCTGACTGCGACGGTGCGCGACAGGAAGACGGGCACGAGATAAAAGCGGATGAGCCGCTCGGCATACATCCGGATACGAAGATGCCGATTTTCATGCGCACAGGACGCTTCGGTCCGTATGTCGAGATGCCGCTCGCAGCGCCCGAGACAAAAGCGGAAGCTCCTGCCGAAGCAGCCCCGGCTCCGCTGCCTGCGCTTACCAAAAAAGGCACGCCGCGTAAAGTGCGCGTGGCAAAGCCTAAAAAACCGAAGAAGCCCGCGTTCGTCGGCAAGCGTGCCAGCATCCCCGCCGGCAAGGAGGTTTCCTCGGTAACGCTTGAAGACGCTATAAAATACCTCTCCCTTCCGCGCGACGTGGGAGTGAACCCCGCCACCGGCCACATGGTCGTCGCGAACACCGGACGTTTCGGCCCCTATGTCGCGCATGACGGCGAGTTCCGCTCCATTAAGAAAGCGGACCCGTACACCATAACCCTCGACGAAGCCTTGATTCTGGTAAATACGCCGAAACAGCCGCCTAAAGGCGCGACTATAGTAAAAGAAGTAGGCAAGCATCCGAAGACCGGAAAGGCGCTCGTGCTCTATAAGTCGAAGCAGGGACTCTTCCTCAAGAAAGGGCTCCGCCGCATCTACCTTCCGGATTCCGTCAAAGAAGACGATTTGTCTCCCGCTGAAGCCGCTGAGTACCTAAAATAAAAGCGTCCGCCAGGCGGACGCTTCAGTCGTAATCGAGGGAGAGGGGATTATACCCGGCCGGTGTGAGCGAGCATCATCGCCTGTATGAAGGCTTGTTTTGCTTCTTCGCTCGCCTCTTCTGTCGCCGAGGCCGGCTCGGGGCACGGCTCATCCGATTGATGGATGGTGCCGCACTGGTCGCATCCGTCTCCGTGCGTAGCTAACGTCGCCATGAGCGTGTTCTCCTGCTTCGAAATCCGACAGAATGCTAGTATGGTAAACGTTATGACCACCGTCAAGGAGATACTGGCGGAAATGAAGTCCCCGAGCCCGGAGGACTCGGCGCTTATCCAGAAGGCGTACGCTTTTGCAGAGAAGGCGCACGCTGCGGACAAGCGCTATTCCGGAGAGCCGTATTTCACCCATCCGGCCGCAACCGCCAAGATACTCGCCACGCTCGGCATGGACGCACCCACCATCGCCGCAGGCCTTATGCATGACGCCATCGAGGACGGCAAGGCGAGCGAGGAAGTGGTGGCGCAGGAGTTCGGGGCCGAGGTCCTCTTCCTGGTGCAGGGCGTCACCAAGCTCGGCAAGCATAAGTATCGGGGCGCTGAGCGCCACGCTGAATCGCTGCGCCGCCTCTTGGTCGCGACTTCGGCCGATGTGCGCGTCCTCATCATCAAGCTTGCGGACCGCTACCACAACATGACGACCATAGAGCATGTGCCCAAGGAAAAGCAGCGGCGCATCGCGCTTGAGACCTTGGAGATATACGCGCCCTTGGCGGACCGCCTCGGCATGGGCCGCATGAAGCGGGATCTCGAGGACCTTTCCTTCCCCGTCATCGATGCCGACGCATACACGCATGCGGTGGAGGTGCGGAAGTTGAAGACGAAAGAATCCGAGTCGGGCCTCGTGCGCGTACAGAAGGAACTGCAGCGGGAACTTGCCCGGAAAGGACTGCGTAATTTCCGAACTGAAATACGCATGAAGGGATACTGGAGCCTCCACCAGAAGCTTAAGCGCAAAGGCGACGACATCGCGGTCATTCACGATATAGCGGCGCTCCGCGTCCTCGTCCAGTCGGTGGACGACTGCTATACGACGCTCGGCGTCATCCATGCCCGCTTTCGTCCGCTTCCGGGCGAGTTCAAGGACTACATCGCCTTCCCGAAGCCAAACGGCTATCAGTCGCTCCACACCACCGTGCTCACGGGGGACGCGGGCGTCGTCGAGATGCAGGTGCGCACCGAGGATATGCATCGGCGCGCCCAGTTCGGCATCGCTTCCCATATGTCCTACAAGCAGCTCGGCAAAGCCGCCGGGAAGGGCGCCTTCGAAATGCTTTCCTTCGCCTGGATACGCGACCTGGTGCCGACCCTGCTGAATTTTTCGAAGCGGCAGGTGCCAGCGCCCTTGAAGCCCACCGAGAAGGAGCAGAAAAAATTAGCGCGCGAAGACAAGCCGTACTGGCTCTCTGAGCTTGCCGACGTGCATACCACACTTTCGGAGTCGTCGGAATTCGTGGATCGCCTCAAGGAAGATTTCTTCTCGCACCGCGTGTTCGTATTCTCCCCCAAAGGCGACGTCATCGACCTGCCCATGCTCTCTACCCCCATCGATTTCGCCTACGCCATACACTCGGACCTGGGCGACCACATGATAGGCGCGAAAGTGAACGCGAAGATGGTGTCGTTCGACACCCCGCTCCGGAACGGCGACATCGTCGAAATCCTCAAAAAAGATTCCGCGCACCCGACTGCCAAGTGGCTCGATATGGCCAAGACTTCGGTCGCAAGAAAGCACATCCGCTCGGCGCTCGAGGTCGCAGAGCGCGGCTCGAGCACGCCGCCCAAGACCGATACACGCGTACTCCGAAAGAAGGCCGGGAAAAAGAAAGCGAAGTCCTAAACACTAAAATTCTTAATTGAATATAATTCTTCGTCGCTCTTATTTGCGACATCTTCTGTGGTGGCCGCGTCCACGGCAGGAGGAAGCCCGGCATCGAACGCTTCAGTGGCCTTCTCGCTCGCTTCGGTCGCAAGCGCTGACACGATATTGGAGAGGTCTTCCGGCGAGAAGAACTCGATGAGGAGGCGCCCGCCGTTCGGGCGATTTTCGATGACCACGCGCGTGCCGAGGCTTTCGGTCAAGGATTTCTCTATCTCCATCATTTCGGGCGTCTTATCGTGCTTCCGGATCTTATCGGTCGCGATGCGGCGGGCGAGCTGCTCCACCATGCGCACCGACGTCTTCTTCAGGACGATTTCTTTGAACAAGGTGTCGCGCTCTTCCGGACGGTCGTTCAGCATCAGAAGCGCTCGCGCGTGTCCTTCGCTTATATCCTTGTTCACGACCGCCTGCTGTATGGCCTCGGGGAGCGCCAAGAGACGCACGGAATTCGAGACATACTCGCGGCTTCGTCCGACTTTGACGCCGACTTCCCCGTGCGAAAGGCCGAACTGCTCGATGAGCTGAGCGAGCGCCTTCGCGCGATCGATAGCGTTCAGATCCTCGCGCTGGAGGTTCTCGATGATAGCGAGCTCTAACTTCACCTTGTCCGACTCCTCGCCGCGAATGACGACCGGCACGGACTTGAGGCCGATGAGCTTGGAGGCGCGAAGCCGCCGCTCGCCTGCAATGAGCTCGTAGCGGCTGCCGAGGCCGGAGCTCGTCTCCACCTCTTTGCGTGTGACGGTAAGAGGCTGCAGCAGCCCGTACTGGCGTATGGACTCAGCCAGGGAGCGGAGCGCGTCCTCGTTGAATTCCTTGCGCGGCTGGTACGGGTTCGGCGATATCTTATCGACCTCTACCCAGTAGATGGAATCGTATTTCGTCGGCTCCTGCATGATAGGACCTAGTTTATCACGCGCCGGCCGCAGGCAAGGTGAAAAATGAAGTGCAAAATGCTAGAGTGGCCGAGTGCTTGCCGGAGTGGCGGAATGGTATACGCGATTGATTCAAAACCAATTGCCGAAAGGCGTGAGAGTTCGAGTCTCTCCTCCGGCACCATCGTATCCGTAGGTGCGTCCAGTCGAAAATTTTCTTATACAAGGCGCGGGAATGCGTCGCTCTGAGCCGTACATGGGTACGGTGAAGAGTGGCGCTGGGACCCGCAACGCAGTAGAAGAAAATTTTAGTTGGACGCCCTAGATTTTGCCGACCAGATCCATACCTGGTTCGAGAGTATCATCCCCCGGCTCCCAGCTCGCCGGGCATACATTCCCCGGATGCGCCTCTACGTACTGCGCCGCCTGGATTTTGCGGAGCGTTTCCGCCGCCTTGCGCCCAATGGAGTTATGCGTGATTTCCATGGCGCGGAGCGTTCCTGCCGGATCGACGATGAACGTGCCACGCATGGAGAGGCCTTCGTCTTCTACGAGCTCGATGCCGTCGCCCTCGATAAGGGTGCCGAACGCGTAGGAAATTTTTCCGGACGGGTCTGCGCCCATTGGAAACTCTATCTGCTTGATAGCAGGAGAGGTATCGTGCCACGCCTTGTGAGAGAACACGGTATCGGTCGAGAACGAGACCACTTCCGCGTTTATCTCTTTGAACTTCGGGTAGAGCTTCGCCATGTCTTCTAGCTCGGTCGGGCACACGAATGTGAAGTCTGCCGGGTAGAACATGACGACGAGCCACTTGCCGCGGAAATCCGAAAATTTCATCCCGCGATTCTCATCTTTGTAGTAGGCCTCGAACTCGTAATCCGGAATGGTCTCGCCCACTTTTACGGAGGACACGTATTCCTTCATCGGGTCATGGAAATCGCCGCAGTGCTCGCAATAATTGCTCTTCTGTCCGTTCTTGTTCATAGAGGAGAGGTTAGCTGACAATAGTGGTAGGCATGATAGCATCGGCGGCAATGAGCCACAAACCGAAGATCATTTGCATCATAGGTCCCACGGCGTCCGGAAAATCCGGGCGCGCCGTGGCGCTCGCCCGAGAGGCGGACGGCGAGGTAATTTCGGTGGATTCGCGCCAAGTGTATCGCGGCCTCGATATCGGCACCGAGAAGATATCGAGCGCCGAGATGTCAGGCATTCCCCATCACCTCATCGACGTACGCGACGCAGCCGAAAGCTACAGCGCGGGCGATTTCGTCGAGGACGCGACGAAGCTCATACATGATATATCCGCACGCGGCAGGCTCCCCATTCTCGCTGGCGGCTCGCATTTTTATTTTGACGCCTTGGTGAACGGGCTGCCGGAAGGAGCGCCGATAGACGCGGAGTTCCGCGCCGGTCTTGAACTGCGAACGGATGAGTCGCTCTTCGAAGAAATACACGAGCTCGACCCTGCCCGCGCGGCGGTCATTGACGCAAAAAACCGCAGGCGCCTGGTGCGTTCCCTGGAAATCATCCGGACGCGCGGCGTCGTGCCGGCGCGCGTACCGCTCACCGAATACGACGTCAGCTGGGAGGTGCTGCTGCCGGAACGCGACGAACTTCGCGCACGCATAGAAATGCGCCTCAAAGAGGCGCTTCAAAGAGGTCTCGTAGAAGAAGTACGCCGCGTGCGGGAAGCCGTAGGCGACGACCGTTTGAACGAGCTAGGGCTTGAGTACCGGATAGTCGGAGAGTACCTGCGTGGCGAGCGAGAAGAAGAAACACTGCTCCCGGCGCTTGTCGCGAAACTCGGACAGTATGCGCGCCGTCAGAAAGCGTGGATACGCAAGCTTACTGGCACGCGTTAGCGGCTCTCGTATTCTCGTTATAGCCGCACTGGTTAGCCGCCGAAACGTGCACGTGATTCCCGTTCTCAAGCGCGGCACGCACCGCGCCGCACTGGTTTGCAGCAGCTATGAGCGCTTGGGCATTATTTTGATCACCGAAATCAACCGCATAAGATCTTCCCTGGCATGAGCTCGCGTTCGGCGAGCGCGGATCACCCCCGTAGTGGCAGGAGTATCGGGTATGCGCGCAGTTGGAATTCCCCTGGCTGCCGCTTGCCGCGCAGCTCCTGATTCTCCCTGAGTCCGTGCCTGTGTAGCGGTCAGTGAGCGCCGATATCTCGCCTGCATTGCCCGGAACTTTCGTCGCCATGCAATTCAAAAGCGAGATGAGCGCCTGCGAGCGTGCGCCGTTCTGGGAATCGACTCCTGACTGGTACGTGAAGCGGCTGTCGGACGGAGTTCCTCTGGTCGCAGTCACATCTCCGGTAGGCTGGGCTGGGCCCGCCTGCGGGGTATGCACCGCAAGGCAGTAATCCCCTTCTCCGAGTATCGAATTCCACGGACCGAACGCGCCGTTATAGAGCGTCTTCATGATGAAGTCCACCATGAGCCAGGCGCACAGCGCGATAAGGAGGCCGATGACCGCATTCATAAGCACACCCCGCCCCATTTCCCGATTATGCGGATTCATCGGGCTGAACATCCAGAGAAGCCCGGCATAGGACGCGACGAGCACGAATATAATGACGCCGATGGAAATCGCGAAGTTCATCGCGTTCTCAACAGTGGCGAGCACGCAGCCGAAATCAGGCGCTGAGACCTGGCCCGTATCGCAATGGCATTCGGGAGGAATGATGGGCCCGAAGAAGGTAGCCGTCGCCGCCTGCGCCTGATGAGGAGCTAGCGCGAGGATGCCGAGCACCAGCACGGGGAGGAGAATGCGTAATAGCTTCATGGCTACAGTATACGGGTCTGAGCTCCCTCAAGGGACGCTTTCCCCAGAGGACGGATTCTGCTAACCTGACCTAGTTCGAGCAGACCTATTGAAAATACGGCTCCATAGTTTAATGGTAGAACGTCGGTCTCCAAAACCGTCGGCGTAGGTTCGATTCCTACTGGGGCCGCATCTGCAAATCCGCCTTTCAGGCGGATTTTGCGCTGCGGCCCCAGAGCACGATTCGGGGAATCGTGCGGTAGGAATCGAACGCCGGAGCGGGATCCACGTCAGCAGACGTGGGAGCGAGGCGTGCCCGACGCAAAGTAAGGGACGAACTTTGACGTAAGGGCGATGCGTGCCTGATTCTTATCAGGACACTTCCTACGGTGTGCAATAAAGAAAAACCGCCCTCCCGGGCGGTTTTTTCTTTTGACTTACTTCTTCGCTTCCTTGAAGACTTCGCGCTTGCCCGTCTTCTTATCAAATTTCTTGAGCTCTATCTTGCGCTCTACCCCCTTCTTATTCTTTCGGGTGTAGTAGACCGTGTCGGACTTGGTCGACTTGAGCTTTATGAGGGTATCCTGTGACATAGCCCGCACTTTAGCACGCAAAAAAAGCACTCGCAAGTGCACAGCCTCGTTGCAGGGGGCCGGCGCGCCCCCTACACTATGCCCATGAAGCTTCCTTTCCGGCTCAAGGCACCATCCGCGAAAGCCGCAGCGTTTGCCGCTCTTTTTATGCTTGTAGGCGCGGCCATAGGCTACGGCGCAAGCTTTCTTCTGAAGGATACGATGACGTTCAACAGCGTCCGCTATTCGGGCAATTACCGGTTTGTGAGTCCGCCCCTGTATACCGAGGTTCCGGAAAGTCTTTCGTTCCCTGAGTACGCGCCCCTTAAGAACGAGCTGTCGAGGGCAGTCCAAGACGCCGTAAACGACGAGGATGTGCAGGACGTCGCCGTATATTTCCGGGACTTAAACGAAGGACGCTGGGTCGGCGTCAATCAGACGCACACGTTTTCCGCCGGCAGCTTGAGCAAGGTGGCGCGCCTCATGACCGTGCTCCGCATAACCAAGGGCGATCAGGCTCAGCTTGCACGGATGCTCCACCTCACGTTCGATAACGAATACGTGGACGTGCCGCAGGATTACTTCCCACCGCGTGACCCCGTGATCCATGGCGGCACGTATTCGGTCGATTCGCTCCTTTCGCATCTCATCATCGAATCCGATAATCGCGCTGCGTACGCGCTCGGCTATTACTTCGGCGAATCAGAGCTGCGCCAAACCTTCGACGACCTGAACGTTTCGCTTCCCGAGAAGCCGGGCGACGAGGTGAGCTCGCCGCAGAACTACTCTCACTTCTTCCGCGCGCTGTATAACGGCACCTACCTTTCGCCCGCAGCCTCCGAGCATGCGCTCGACCTCTTGTCGCGATCAAATTTCACCGACGGACTTATAGCCGGCACGCCGGCCGGCACCGTTGTGGCCCACAAGTTCGGCGAGTACACCCTGCCCGACGGCACGGACGAGCTGCACGACTGCGGCATCGTGTACTATCCCGAGCACCCCTACTTCCTCTGCGTCATGACTAAAGGAAAGACGTTCCCGACGCTTGCGGAGGTCATAAAGACCATCACGAAGATAACCTGGGAGCAGGTCGAGAAGCGCTACCAGTAGCGCACTTTATACCGCCTCTGCCTTCGCCTTGCGCACGCGCGCTATGCTCTTCTTGACGTCGAAGTGCGGCTCCTTCCCCTTCATCGTGACTGAAATAGTGCCGCCCTCCATGACGCCCTGCCCCACCATCAACGTCGCGATAGGAGTGAGGATCTTGTCCTGTATGGCGCGCTTCAAGGGGCGCGCGCCGTACTGCGGGTTGTAGCCCACTTCGGCAAGCCAAGCCTTTACTTCAGGCGCAAGCGTCAAAGTGATGCGCTTACCGGCAAGGCGCTTCACGACCTCTTCTACCTGATGATCGACTATTTTCGTGAGCGTCTCCTTGGCAAGGACGTCGAACATGACGATGTCGTCGAGACGATTCAGGAATTCAGGGCGGAAATTATCCTTCAAGGAGGCCATTACCTTCTCTTTCATCTGCTCCGCCTGCATAGCTGAATCATTCCCGCTCTGGCTGAATCCGATGCCAGCCATGCGGTCCATGTACTCGGCTCCCACGTTGCTCGTGAGGACGATGATGGTGTTCTTGAAGTTCACCTTGCGGCCCTTGCCGTCGGTCAGGTGGCCTGAGTCGAGCACCTGGAGAAGGATATTGAATACTTCCGGATGCGCTTTCTCGATTTCGTCGAACAGCACGACTGCGTACGGGCGGTGGCGAATGCGCTCGGTGAGGCTTCCGGCTTCCTCATAGCCGACATAGCCCGGAGGCGCGCCGATAAGCTTCGAGACCGAATGCTTCTCCATGAATTCCGACATGTCGACGCGTACCAGCGCATCCTTGTCGTTGAACATGAACTCAGCGAGGCGCCGGGACAATTCGGTTTTGCCGACGCCGGTCGGACCGAGGAACATGAAGGAGCCTATCGGGCGGTTGGGATCTGCGATGCCCACCCGAGAGCGCTTCACCGCGTCGGCGATTATCTTCACCGCCTTGTCCTGGCCGACGACAGCGCCGGTGAGCGCCTCTTCCATGCGGGCAAGCTTGGCCGCTTCTTCTTCGATCATCCGCGCGACCGGTATGCCCGTCCAGCGGGACACGACGCCGGCGATTTCCGACTCTGTCACCTCCTCATGGAGCACGCGGCGAGACTTCTGGAGCGTCTTGAGGCGCTTCATGCGAATTTCGAGCTCTTTCTGGAGCATCGGTACTTTGCCGTAGCGGATTTCCGCCGCGGTGCCGAGGTCGGCGATGGCTTCCGCGTTGTCTGCCTGGACGCGAAGCTTATCAAGCTCGTTCTTCAATGCACGGATATTCTCCAGCACCTCCTTCTCGTTCTTCCACTTGAGTTCGAGCTCAGAGGTGGTTTCCTTAAGGTCCGCGATTTCCGTATCGATAGCCTTGATGCGTTCGCGTATCTCCTTGCCGTGGTCGCCCGCGGCGGACGCGCTCTCCTCGTCTTTTGAGAGCGCCTCGCGCTCTATGGTGAGACGGCGAATCTTCCGATCGGTCTCTTCGAGCGCCGGCGGCTTGTTTTCAAGCGCAATACGCAGCCCGGACGCCGCCTCATCGATGAGGTCTATCGCCTTATCCGGAAGGAAGCGATCGGAAATGTAGCGGGTGGACAATTCCACGGCCGAGACGATGGCGCCGTCGGTGATGCGTACGCCATGGAAGAGCTCGTACTTGTCGCGAAGACCGCGCAGAATCGCGACTGCGTCTTCAACCGACGGCTCATTCACATACACCGGCTGGAAGCGCCGGGTGAGCGCCGTATCTTTCTCGATGTGCTGCTGGTATTCCTTCAGCGTCGTGGCGCCGATGATGCGTATTTCGCCACGCGCCAAGGCCGGCTTCAGCATATTGGATGCGTCCATCGCGCCTTCTGCAGCGCCGGCGCCGACCAGAGTATGCAGCTCGTCGACGAAGAGGATCACTTTCCCTTCCGCGCGCTCCACTTCCTTCATCACGGTCTTCATGCGCTCTTCGAATTCGCCGCGGTATTTGGTGCCGGCGATCATGAGGCCGAGGTCCAACGACAGGAGCTCCTTGTTCTTCAACGACTCAGGCACCTCATTGTTTGCCATGCGCGCCGCCAGGCCTTCTGCAATTGCGGTCTTTCCGACGCCTGCTTCGCCGATCAAGACGGGATTATTCTTCGTGCGGCGCGAAAGAATCTGTATCACGCGATGGATTTCCTGATCGCGGCCGATGACCGGATCAAGCGCGTTTTCCGAAGCGAGCTTCGTCAGGTTTCTCGTGTATTTAGCAAGCGCGCGGAATTTTTTCGGCTCTACCACCTGGCCGTCTTTCGCGTTCTTCAATTCTTTCAGAACGAGGAGTACGGTGTCAGCGTCAATCTTGAAGCGCCCGATGATATCGCCTGCCGGCCCTGGATGCTCAAGGACGGCGACGAAGAGGTGCTCGGTGCCGACAAACGCATCATTCATTCGCGCTGCGACTTTTCCAGAAGACTCCAAGGCCTGCGCGAGGTCGGGCGTGAGGTAGAGCTGGTAGCTCGGCGACAAGGTGGAAGAGGTCTCGGGAGCCTCAAGGTTCTCAAGAAGCGTGTCGGCAAGCAGCATCGTGTCCACGTCCATGCGATCGAGTACGGAAAATACCAGGCTTTCTTCCTGGTGGATGAGGGCCGCAAGGAGGTGGAGCGGCGATACATGGTTCTGGCCGCGCTCTATGGCGAGCTCATGCGCCTTCCTGATGGCTTCTTTTGCTTTTGTCGTGAAGTTCTTGAATGGGGGCATAGGGGTGAAGACGAATTACTGATAATTTGCTTACGGCGCGGACTGGAGCGCGGTGATGCGGTCAGCGGTGAGGATGAGATCCCCTCCCGTACTAATACCGATGAACTCGCCGGAAAGATTCACGATGGGCGCGCCCGCAGACACCGACGGGAGCTCGGCATGTATTCCGTCCGCATCGACCTTGCCCACGATGCCGGTTACGGCTTTCCCGTCTGCAGTGAGGCCGATGAGCGTCTGGCCTTGCTTGAGGGAGGACGAGGGAACGAATTTGACTGCCGTCGCCTGCGGGAGCGTTGCGTCAGCGGGAAATGCGTAGCGGATGAGGCTTCCGTCGCTCGCTGACTTATCCGCTTCGAGCGCCGCGCCTCCCGGGAATACGACCGTTATATGCCCGGGAAGATCGCCTCTGCCGGCCATCACGAGCTTCGAGCTCGGGAGATAAAATCCGGTAGTCGAAAGGGTCTGCGAACCTATCTTGTATTTTATTGTAACGGTGTGCGCCGCATCGATTGCGATAGCGGACGTGAGGAGTTCCTCAGAAGAAGGCGTTGCGTCTTTGCCAATAGTCGGAACCTGGGTCGTCACCGTTTCGATAGTGTGATCGACGATGCGATTCACCGTCTGGGTGACGGTCGTCGGCGCTGCGTCCAGAAGCGATACGGTGAGCACGCCCGTGGCGATAGACACCACGAAATTCACGAGAATGGTGAGAAGGAGGAGCTGGGTTTTCGAAAGGTCCTCGATATCCATAATAGGTGCATTATAGCGTATTGCGGTCCAGGAATCGAACCGATTCAATGAGCGCTTTTCGCAGCCGCTTGAGGTCTGCCGGGCGCGTATCGGGCCCCCACGATATGCGCAGCGTGGACGCTGCGCGAGCGGCGTCGGTGGTGAGCGCTAGGACCGCACGCGATCCTTCGACCGAGTCGGTTTCGCAGGCGCTTTTCGTAGAGACCGCGAATCCGCGTTCGTCCAGAAGCGCTGCAAGGTAGTCGGTATCGCGTCCCGGGAACGACAGGTTAAGAATATGGGGAACGTTTTTCTTTCCTTCATTCACCAGCATAGTTGGGAGCGCTCGTGCCATTGCCTCGATGAGCTCATCTCGCGCTTTCTGCGCATGCGCAGCAAAGTCCTCTCGCCGCTCGGCAGTTTCTTCAAGCGCGGTCGCAAACGCAGCGGCGAGCGCTACCGATTCTGTGCCTGAGCGAAGTCCGCGTTCCTGGCCGCCGCCATGCACCAAGGGCGAAAGCGGCACGCCAGCTGCGGCGATAAGGCAGCCGATGCCGCGCACCCCACCCACCTTCTGCGCATCAAGGGTGATGAGGTCTGCGCCAAGACGCGTGCGATCGAACGATTCACACAGTGGCAGCTGGCTCGCGTCGGCATGCAGGTACACCCGCGGGCCGTTCGGCCGAGCTTTGGCAATCGCTGAACGGATGCGGCGGAAGTCGACCCGCGCGCCGGTGTCCGGAGACACTGCCTCAAGCGAGATGAGCGCGATTTCAGGGGCCATCTGACCTACGAGGGCATCGACGTCGACTTCTCCGTCTTTGAGCGGCACCGGAACGGCCTTCACGCCTTCCTTGCTGAGCTCCTGCATGGTGCGCACGACTGAAGCGTGCGCGCCAGGGTGATACATGAGCCGTATTGATGGAGGCGTGCGCTTTCCCGCAGTCAACGCCCGCACGTGGCCGCGAATCGCGAGCGCATTGGCTTCGGTAGCCCCTGAAGTAAAAAAGACTGCTTCTGGCTTGGCGCCCGAAAGCTGGGCGATACGCTTCCTGGCGTCCTCGAGAATCGCCTTACCGGCGCGGCCCTCCTCGTGGGCGGCTGACGGATTGCCGTATGCTTTGAGCGCGGCCGAGAACGCGCGAACCGCCCGGGGAGATGCCGGAGCTGCCGCAGCGAAGTCCAGATAGGCGCGCTTCATATGGCCCTACCATACGCGCTTGATTGATTAAAGTGAAGCTCCGTGGTCTACTCCTTATATTATGGCAAGCGCATCTCGTCATCCTATCGTGGCCGTCATGGGCCACATCGACCACGGCAAGTCCTCCCTGCTGGACTACATCCGCAAGTCGAACGTGACCGCAGGCGAAGCCGGCGGCATTACCCAGCACGTCTCCGCCTACGTTGCCGAGCACGAACACGAGGGAAAGAAGCGCAAGATTACGTTCCTCGACACTCCGGGCCATGAGGCGTTCAAAGCGCTCCGCGCCCGCGGCGCCGCAGCAGCCGACGTCGCCATCCTCGTCATAGCTTCAGATGAAGGCGTGAAGCCGCAAACGAAGGAGGCCTATGAGGAAATCATGGCTGCCGGCATCCCGTTTGTCGTCGCGCTCACCAAAGCAGACAAGAACGGCGCTGACCCGGAGAAAGCGAAGATTTCCGCTCTTGAGGCAGGCATCTATCTCGAAGGCCTCGGCGGCTCCATACCGTTTGCTGCTGTTTCGTCGAAGACCGGACAGGGCGTCCCTGAGCTTCTGGACCTCGTACTCCTCACGTCCGACCTCGCGGAACTGACGGCAGATGCATCGCTTCCCGGTTCCGGCTTTGTCCTTGAATCCTCCCAGGACCCCAAGCAAGGCATAAGTGCGACGCTTATCGTTAAGAACGGCACGCTGACGACCGGGGTGGTCGCCGTCGCGGGCCCTGCATACGCTCCCGTGCGCTTCCTTGAGGATTTCCAGGGCGCACGCGTGAAGCAGGCAGGTCCTTCGGAGCCGGTTGTGATATCCGGCTGGAGCACGCTCCCGACTGCAGGCCAGCCCTTTACGACGGTTGCAACGAGAAAGGAGGCAGAGAAGCTTGTAACGCAGCCAGTGAAGATTTTGAATACCATCGCGATGCAAGACTCTTCCGGAAAAGCCGTGCTCCCGGTCGTCCTTAAGGCAGACGTCTCTGGCAGCATCGAAGCCATCGTCGGACTGGTCGATAAGCTCGCGCACGAGCGCGTGACGCTCAAAATTCTTTCGTCCGGCATCGGCTCGGTTTCCGAGAGCGATGTAAAGAGCGCAGCAGCCGCGGGCGGCATCATCATCGCGTTCCATGCTGCAACCGAAGCGGCTGCACGCGAGCTCGCGGAGCGCAATAACGTGCCTATCGAAAGTTTTACAATCATTTATGAGCTCGAAAAGCGCGTTTCCGAGCTTCTTATCGAGCGAGCGCCGAAGATGCGCACTGAAGAGGTGCTCGGCGAAATGAAAATTCTAAAATCATTCTCGACCTCAGGCGCGAAGCAGGTTCTCGGAGCCAAGTTCGTTTCCGGTTCCCTTTCAGTGGGCAGTCAGGTGAAGATTGACCGCCGCGGCATCGACCTCGGGTTCGGCAAGCTCACCAACCTCCAGCAGGCGCGCGCAGACGTGCAGGAAATCCATGTGGAAGGAGAATTCGGCCTGCAGGTTGAATCAAAGACGGAGATTGCGGCAGGCGACGTCCTCATCTGCTTCCGCGTCGTGGAAAACTAGCATGAGCGTACGCGACGAAAAAGCGCTCTCCCGCCTCACCGAGCTCGCGGCGCGCTTCATCGCGCTCGAAGCCGGGCGCGAAACCCTGATAACGCCGCTTCGCGCTGACATATCCCCCGACCGCAAGAACGCGACCATTTACGTAAGCGTATTCCCGGACGCAGAGAAAGAGCATGCGCTCGAATTCCTTCGGCGCCGGCGCGACGAGTTTCGCGACTTTCTCAAGAAGGAGGGACGCTTTGCGGTCCTGCCTTTCATCAAGTTCGAGTTCGATTACGGCGAGCAGAACCGCCAGCACCTGGATGAGATTTCGCGCGACCTTTAGGCCGCGTTCGCGACACCGAGGGATGCCCGGATCCATCGAGACAAAGAACGGGATGATACGAGCCGTCGCATCAGAGATTCATTCTGGACTATGGAGGTGAAATCGCTCGCGTGCTGAACGAGGCTGAATTTGACTTCATCTTCTATGCTCGCGTCCAGCAGGAATGATTCGATATCCGCAACGGTATGGCCCCGTATCTTTCCTGCCAGTTTTTCTGCCATCGACCACGCAATTCTTCGGCTGCTGAGGGCCGTCAGCGCACGTTCTGAGAACGGTATCGTGGCAGGAAGATAGCCCACTAACGCGTTGCGCGCCTGGGACTCGATATGGTCTCCGGCGGCTATAAACTGCAGAATCTCGTCAGTTTCAGGCGCTGGGGAGCATTTTTTAACCACCTCTCCGAGGGCAGTCGATCCAAGCATCGGATAGAGCGATACGAAAGACGGGAACGGGATTGACTCGATGTCCGAGGCCAGAAGTCCCTGCAGCGTGAAGCTTTCGTAGTAGAAACGGCGCAGGTATTCCGCGACCGTATCCGAATATTCCAATGTTCGTTCGCTTCTCGGCACGCGCTCCCACATCGAAAACATTTGGGAGCCGAGCGCGGTCGTCGGAACCGCGCTGCGCGTATACAGGCGCAGTATCGCTGGTACGAGTTCAGGCTGTTCGGTGCGCTGCGCTTCGCGTATCAGGAATTCGCATTCAAGCTGGGACGGATCGAGATTGAACAAGTCCTGTTTTTCGATGCCGAGCGCAGCTAGCTTCTGCTCAAGAAAGGACAATATGGTGGATTCAGCCGAGGCGGTACGGTACAGGCCGCGCAGGACCTCGGTCTGATCGATGAGGACAGCCATTTCGGCAAGCTGCGGTGTTCCCACTCTGGTATGCGGCTTCCCTATGGCTTGAGCCTCTACACGCACATCATCTTCTTTTCTGAATCTGAACACGCTCTGCTGCACATCTTTATGGGCGTCGAGGTTGATATGGACTGAGGCGATACCTGCGCATTCCGGATTGCCTTCCGCCGCAACGCCGAGCCTGATGAGGCTCATCGCTGTCCGAGGATCGAACCGGACGCCCCCGTCTCTGGAGCGAAGCTCGTATACGTTTCCATCGGGACCGTGGTCACCGCCGGAAACCGCTGCGAAGGTCTCAAGCTCATCTATCTTTGTGTGGTCGTCAGTAGTGAGCGCAAGTTCGATCTCATACCCTATTTTCGACCCGGGACGGGAAGAAGGCTTCGGCATTTCATTGCTTGCGAGCGCTCCATAGCGCTCCACGCGGGCAGCAAGTTCTGCAGGCGGTAGATTCCAAACGCGCGCGTCAGGAAGCGGCAGTCCTTCAAGCACGCTCGGGTGAGCGCTCGCAATGAGGAATCCGAGATCGGTGTACAGGTCGCTGTTCTTATGGAGCGCAGCAGCTACCGTACGCGCCTCGCTTTCCCCTAATCGCTTGGCATTCTGCTTCAGAAGGCTTTTCGCGTATGCGTAGGCATTTGCGTTCCGGTCGAGCCGTGGGAATTCTTCAATCAGGAGATCGAGGAACTCGGGGCTCCACGGATCACCCCCACCTTCTTTTTTTGGCGTCTTTCCGTGCTTGGTGATATAGAACGCAGTCGCAAAGTACGCTTCTTGCGCGCGCTCATTGGCCCGGAACTCGGCGTCAAACGATGCATACAGACTTTGCAGAGAATTAAAGACAGCGCGCGCTTCTTCCGGCTTCAGGTAGAAATCGAATTTTGGCGTTTCGTCATTGTTTGCGTCGTAATCGATGATATGCGCCATGCCGACCGCCTTGCGGAGTGCGTCGGCCGAGAACCGGGCCATGCGTCTCGGTGCGATGCCGCTTCGCGCTACAACTGCTTTGGTCGCAAGTTCTATGAAATCAAACTGGTCCGGAACGAGAAATGCGCTGGAGCCGAATCCGGCATCTCTCCAAGAAGCGCGCTCGACCGTGCGCCTCTCGCGCTCTTCCTCCGCGCGCGCCTCTCCGATGCGCTCAGTTTCTTCGGTCGTGGAAGCGATTATTCCCTGCTTCTGCTTGGCGACAGGCGATAGCACGCCATTCACCCACTCGAACCCATCCGGAGCTGCGCTCCGTTCTATTCCTTTTGCTTTAGGAAGTTGGAGCCCGCCGGATTCAGGCGTTATGAGTCCCATGCGAAAATTATACCTTGGAGGCCCGAGCGGGAATCGCACCCGCGCATCGAGGATTTGCAGTCCCCTGCGTTACTACTTCGCCATCGGGCCGGAACTTTATGAGAGTAGCAGATATGGTATCGTCAGTCGACGCCGAGGTGATGGAATTGGTAGACATCGGGGACTTAAAATCCCTTGGGCCTAACCGCCCGTGTGGGTTCGATTCCCACCCTCGGCACTTGAAAACGCGGAGCGTTTGAATGGCTCGTGGGCGGGAATTATGCATCAAGATGTATGCGTGACCGATTCCCCACCCCTATTCTTATTTTCTTACCTTGTGGTCACGGATATTTTACTCGTCGTCACTCGCAAAATTCCGCGACCTCGCCTCGCCGTTTTGCTTGCAAGCAAAACACGGCTGCGGCTCGCACTGCGTGGTCACCCATAATTTTCTGCTGAAAATTTGCGCGAAGCTTTGCACTTGATTTTCTAGCTCGCAGGCTCGCAACAAAATCTACGCCCGTCTCGGCGCCGTCGCGCCTCCGACTCGCACAAGCAGAAAACCTGCCATCCGGCAGGTTTATCTGTCTTGTGCGCCCACCAGGGCTCGAACCTGGGACCCACTGCTTAAGAGGCAGTTGCTCTACCAGCTGAGCTATGGGCGCAATAAACCGAATACTAACTAACTCTGGCGCTTTATTCAACTACTGGTGCTGAGGAGAGCTTGGCCAAGAACATTTTCATTCGCCGTCGCTTATGAAAATTTCTCGGCCCTGCTCATGCGACCTGTTCTGCTGAACAGGTACCCGCACTCGCCTTCAAGTCCTCCCTGAGCTACCAAACGATAGAAGCCTGATGCTACCGCATCAGGCTTCTTCGTTATGGTGCTCAGGAGAGGACTTGAACCTCCATGGGTTTCCCCGCCACGTCCTAAGCGTGGTGCGTATACCAATTCCGCCACCTGAGCGTAGGAACACAATACAACAAAATACGAAAAACCTCCCGGCTCTCTCCGAGAGGTTTTTCGCACATCGTTCATCAGCCCGGGAGCCCGAGCGTCGCCTTCAGTATCCCGATGATGGCGTTCGCCCCGAAGACGATGACCAGCCCTACGATACCCCAGATCATGTGCTGCTGGCCGGAAGCGCGCTTCTCTTCGTTGTCGGCGTTCCGGACGAAGTCCACGACGCCCCAAACAAAGAGCACGAAGGCCGCGAGCGCGACGAGCGTGATGAGCGGCGAGAGGATTTCGCGCTGCACATTGGCGAGGAATGTCTGGATGGCTGAGTCCATAGAGGGAGGAGAAAGGCCCGCAGAGCGGGCCTTTCAGAATCGGTTAACGAGGGCCCGGAGCGCCTGGGAGCTGCGGCGGCGTGGAGTTCAGGTTGAACGTGCCGACGAGGATGTTCACGAGGCCCCAGACGGAGACCATGAGGAAGAAGCCGACGAGGCCGTAGAGCATGAGGGACTTTCCCTTTTCTTTCGCCTCTTCGTCATGACCGCCCGCGATGAAGTACTGGAAGACGCCCCAGATGAATACGATGAACGCGATGGCGAAGACGAGCGGAACGAGGACGCCGTTGATGATCTGAGTGATTACGGCACCCGCGTCGTAAATGCTGCGAACCTGCGCGAATGCCAGAAGCGGCAATGCCCAGACGGATGCGATAACGGCGAATTTTTTCATGCAATAAGGTTAGTCGGCTTTGATATAGCTATAGGATAGTCTGCCAGAACGTAGCGTCAATAGAGCTTATTCTGGCGTGTGGAAAAGCCTAGCGGCAGATGCCGCCCACGCAGCTTTTGCCGGCGCTGCATTCCGTTCCTCCGGTCGTGCACGTCGTTACCTGCTGACTGCCTCCTCCTGCTCCGCCGCCAAACGTCGGCAGGTTCGGGCGCGCCTGAGCGCCGAACCCGAAGGAGCCCACCAACAGGTTCACGATGCCCCACACGGAGAGCATGAGGAAAAAGCCGATGAGGCCGTAGAGTACGAACTGCTTCCCTTCATTTCGCTTCTCTTCGTTTCCGGCGCCCGCGATAAAGTACTGGAAGACGCCCCAAATGAATACGATGAACGCGATGGCGAAGACGAGCGGAACGATGACCTTGTCGATCATTCCGATGATGAACGCGATGAAGTTTCCGAGTGGCATATAGGGGAAGGGTAGCAAGGGGCGCTCAATGCGCAACCGCTAGTGCTGGATAACTGATAAGAGAAGCTTTACGAGGCCCCAGACGCTGAACAGCACCACGAAGCCGATGACGCCCCAAAAGGCGAACTGCTTGCCTTTGTCGCGGTTCTCCTGGCTTGCCGCGAAGAAGAAGCGCGCGACCCCGCCGAGGAAAAAGAGGAACGCGAGCGCATACAGGAGCGGGATGATGCTCCCGTCGATGAGCGTCACAATCTTCGTATCGACGAACTGGGCGAAGGTCATAGGGCTTCAACAGTGGCGCTGATGACCTGGGATATGGCTTCTGCGCCCAACAGAATGAGGCCGCCGACCACCGTCCAAAAGAGCGCGTTCCGAGCGTCCCGTATCTTTTCTTCCGCGCCCTGGGCGGCGACGAACAGAAAGCCGACATAGACGAGCGCGAGCACGAGGAGAATAGAGCCTATTTGGACGACGCCATGCAGGACGGCGGTCAGAAGCTCAGGCAGTGAGCCTGCCTTCAAGGGATTCTTGAATCCGCCGCTCGTGTTTTCAGCGTTTGCGCCTCCATTACTGGAGGCCGAGCCGCTCACTATAGGGTCGACTGCGGCAGGGTCCACGTGCGGAGACGCCGTCTGGCTCACGCTATTGAAGCATTCCCCCGTGACTGAGCTGAATTCTCCGCTCGCGTTGTAGCGTATGCCGCCGGTCGACTTGCAGAATTCCCCCGCCCCGCAGCCGGGAATGCACACCGCCGTGTCGCATCGGTATTGCGCAGGATCATCTATGCTCGCGGCATGATTCACGCAGGAACCGGTATCGCCGCAGCTGCCGAACGACGTACCGCTGCAGGTATCGGCGAATGCGAGCGTCGGAAGTGCGCCAGTGAGCGGCAGCGCGACAACTATCGCGAGCAGGAATTTTGAAAGTATGGTTCTCATGGATTATTGGAGAGCGGCGGTTATAGCCTGCGAGGCGGTGTTGAGCGCTTGCCCGAGATTACGCCGGCCGCTGGTTATGTCCCCTATCATAGCGGAGAAGATACTGTCCGTTACGGAAGGCGCCGGGGATAACCAGCCGCCGGCAATAAGAGCCTGCGTGTAGTAGATGGGAGCATACGCATCGTCTGCGGGCGCGGACAAAGAAGCGCGGCGCGCAGGCGCCATACCGAGCGCGTGCGCGATGGTCGCCGCCGGTCCAGGCTCCGCGAGCGCGGTTGCGGCGAGATAGGCGCCGGACGCGTTCGCCGAAGCCTTTGGAATTGCGAAGGCGAAGCCGAGCCCATAGGTCATGCGCGTCTGAACAGTGCCGGGAGCGGGTATAGGGGCCATATCGTAGTCCAAGTTCGGATTGGCAACCGAAAGGAACGATTGCTCGGACGCGTAGCCCGGGTAGAACGCAAGATCGCCGGCGATAAACACGCTGCGCGAGTCCGGCAACGAACGGTTCCAGGAGTAGAGCGTCTTGGCCGGGTCCGCGAACTGCGCATAGAAATTCACCGCAGACTGCGCGGGGGTCGTGCCAAATACGCTTTCTGCGGCGTCGCCTAGCGTCGAACGCAGTCCCTGCTCCGTCGACTTGGTTATCGGCGTGCCCGCCTGCAGCAGAAGAAGCGAGAGGATAGCGCGCGCATTCCGTACATTGCTGTATTCACCCATCGAAACTGTGCTCCGCGAAATAACGCCTGCGTCGTTCTTCTTCGTGAGCGACGGGGCGAGCCCGGCGACCGCTTCCCAGGTCGAGGGCGGCGACGCAATGCCTTCAGACGAGAGGATGGCCCGGTTGTAATAAAGGACCAGCGGATCAACGGCAAGCGGAATGCCGTAGGTTCCTTCAGGGGCGAGGTAGAGGTCGAACAACGGCAGGAACGAGTCCTTGAAGGTGCGCTGGGATATGGAAGAGTACGGGATGACGGCAAGCTTCGACTTCTCGTCCTCAAGCATTTCCTGGGTGATGATGACGAGGTCGGGACCTGCGCCAGACGCGAGCGCGTTGGCGAGCTGCGAGCCGAAGTCATAGGCGTTTTTCTCCACGTAAGTGACCTTTGCATACTGGCTCTGCGTGGAAGTCACCGCTCCGATGCCCGCTTCCACTGCAGAGGCAGGGAGCGTTCCCCAGATGACGACGTTCCCCACTTTCGCTTTCGTCGAACTGAAGCCGCCGAAGTTCGCGAACACGTAGAGCCCGACCAGCGCAGCGATGCCGAAGACGGCGAGGAGAATTATCTGAAAAGGGCGAAGTTCTTTCATATGTGAAGTGTACTATGGCGCCGTGAAGAGAATCGAGTAGTGATGCGGCCCGCCGCGGAAGCTCTTCGCTTTGTGGAAGCCGCCGGTGATAAACAGCTCTTCTGCCGCATGTTCAGAGACAATGCGCTCTTTTGCCGGGCCGAGCCCGCCATAATCACCCGCCCAGTCGACGACCAGGAGCTTGCCTCCCGGCGCAAGAATGCGTTTGATTTCTGCTATGGCCCCCGCCGCATGCTCGAGCTGGAAGAGGGTGTTAGAAAGAATCACCGCATCCACTGAAGCGTCTTTAAGGAGCGTGCCTCCGGCATTCTCAACATTGCCCCATACCGTCTCTACATTCTTCAAGCCGTGCGCCGCTGCCGCATCCTTCAAGGGCGCAAGGTGATCTTCTTGGATATCGATGGCGTAGACGCGGCCGGTGGGGCCTACGATAGCCGCCGCAGCCAGCGTGTAGTGGCCGGAACCCGCGCCTAAATCCGCGACTTTCATTCCCTCGCGCAGCCCCATCTGGAGGACGTTCGCTTTCGGTTCGGCAAAGTGCATTAGCTTAAAAATACCACGCTTGCGCGATGTTCATTCCACAATCAACACTCCGAGCTTGTATGTGCGTGCGGGGAAAAACCGCAGATGCGCGACGCGAGTGAGGAGCGAACCGAGCCGTACAGAAGTACGGTGAGGGAGCGCCGGAACGAGCAACAAAGTAGCTGCGAGTTTTTTGCCGTGCGCCTACAAAGCGACCATCGAAGCGATAGAGTCCCCCTCCCGCATCTTCATAATGCGCACGCCCTGCGTCGCGCGCGAAAGCGAAGGAATTTCATTTGCCTTGCAGCGGATGACCTGACCTTTTTTCGAAATAACGACGAGCTCCTCTTCGGCCATTTCTTCGCGTCCGACGAGGACTTTGGCGCCAATAATCTCACCCGTCTTGGCGGTCACTTCCGCGGTCTTGATACCTGAGCCGCCGCGGCCTTGCACTTTGTATTCAGAAAGGTCGGTCTGCTTTCCATAGCCCTTCGACATGATGATGAGTAGGGACGCGTTCTTCGCGACCGCAGGAACCACTTCAGCGGAAACCACGCTATCTCCCTTCCGTACGCTCATACCGCGCACGCCGCCTGCCGTGCGGCCCATGGCGCGCACGTCAGCCTCGTCAAAGCGTATGGATTGACCCTTCGCAGTCACGATGGAAACGGAATCGCCGTCTTCTGAAAGATGCGCTGAAACGAGCTTGTCCTTGCCTTTCAGGGAGATTGCAATGATGCCGGAACGGCGAACGTCTGCGAAGTTCTTGGCTTCCACTTTCTTCACCACCCCTTCCTCGGTCACGAAGAAAACGGACATCGCATCGCGCGCAGCGCCCTTGGGCACTGAAAGCACGCTCGTCACCTTCTCGTCAGCGGCGAGCGGAAGGAAGTTCATGATGGACTTGCCCTTGGTTGCGCGCTTGCCTTCCGGAATTTCGTACATCTTCGTCTGGTACGCCTTGCCGTAGTCGGTGAAGAACAGGAGATCGTCGTGAGCGGATGCGTTCATGAAATGAGTCACGACGTCCTCTTCCTTCGTCGACATATCGATGACGCCGACGCCGCCGCGCTTCTGCGCCTTGTACTCAGACGGATTGGTGCGCTTCACATAGCCGCCGGCCGTGATGACGAGCACGCTCTCTTCGTCTGGAACGAGGTCTTCTACGGAAATATTCTTGACGCCGCCCTTGATGATCTTCGTGCGGCGGTCGTCGCCGTACTTGTCGCGCACCTCGACGAGCTCGCTGCGCACCACGGCGAGGATGTTCTTCGCGGACGAAAGGATTTTCTTCAATTTGGCTATGAGCTCCTGTATCGAATCGAGCTCGTCCTCGATCTTCTTGCGTTCGAGGCCGGCGAGCGTTTGGAGGCGCATCGCAAGGATGGCCGCAGTCTGGCGCTCGGAGAACTTAAATTTCTTCTGCAGCTCGAGGTCGGCGGTCGGCACGTCTTTCGCCTTCTTGATGATGGCGATGACTTCGTCGATATGATCGAGCGCTTTCGAGAGGCCGAGCAGGATGTGCTCGCGCTCTTCCGCCTTCCGGAGATCGTACTCAGTGCGGCGCTTCACCACTTCGCGTCGATGCTTTATGAACTCTTCGAGCATGCCCTTCAGGGACAAGGTCTGCGGCACCCCGTCGACAAGCGCAAGCATGTTGTAGTGGAACGTCGTCTCCAATTCCGTATGCTTGAAAAGATTATTCAAGACGGCCTGCGGATGGGCGGTGCCCTTAAGCTCGACGACGACGCGGATGTCTTCTGCAGATTCGTCGCGCAAGTCCTTGATGCCTTCGATTTTTTTGTCGCGCACGAGATCGGCGATGCGCGTGATGAGATCCGCTTTGTTCACGCGGAACGGGATGGAGGTGATGATGATGGAGCTTCCCTTCTTATCCTCGATGATTTCTGCGACGCCGCGGCAGACGACCGGACCCTTGCCCGAGGAGTACGCGTGCTTGATATCGGTCTGATTGAACGCGATGCCGCCGAGCGGGAAGTCGGGGCCTTTGACGAATTCCAAGAGGTCGTCGGTGGTCGCGTCCTCGTTGTCGATGAGGTGCGTCGTCGCATCCACGACTTCGCGCAGGTTGTGCGGCGGAATGTTCGTGGCCATGCCCACCGCGATGCCCAAGGTGCCGTTCAGAAGAAGGTTCGGAGCGGCAGCGGGAAGCACGGTCGGCTCCTGCTTCGAGCCGTCGAAGTTCGGCGCCCACGTCACCGTCTCCTTCTCGAGATCGCGCAGCATTTCGTCGGCGAGCCGCGACATCTTCGCTTCGGTGTAGCGGTAGGCGGCCGGCGGATCGCCGTCTATGGACCCGAAGTTTCCCTGGCCTGCTACCAGCGGGTAGCGGGTCGAGAAGTCCTGCGCGAGCTTTACCATCGCGTCATACACGGAGGCATCGCCGTGCGGGTGATAGCTTCCGAGCACCTCGCCCACCACCGTCGCCGACTTGCGGAACTTCGCGGAAGGCGTGAGCCCCGTCATGCGCATCGCGTAGAGGATGCGGCGATGCACCGGCTTCAAGCCGTCGCGCACGTCAGGCAGCGCGCGGCTCGTAATGACGGACATCGCATAGTCGAGGTACGACGAGCGCATTTCGCCCGTGATGGACTGCTCTATGACATTTGCCGCCGTTACCGGCGCTTCGGGAGCTTGTTCTTTCTTGGCCATGAAAAATCCCTGACGTGCTTATTAAAACGGTATAACCGTGCGGTCGTCCGCCGCAGGCTTCTCATCGAGCGTGGTCGAAGCGCTGCCGTCGACAATGGTGAGCGGCGCAGTACCCGAAGGCGACGCGGTGTACGCCGAAGCGGCGCCGAGCAGGCTCGAGAAGTTTGATTTGGTCGAGGCGGCCGCAGCGGCGAGGTCGCTGGTCGGGTTTTCCGCCGGCGCGTCGAACGCGAGCGTGCCGGAAGCGCCGAGCGCGGCGAGCCAGCCGACGAACACAAGCGCCGTGATGCCCGCAGAGGAGCCGAGCGCGATGCGGCGGCGCACATGCTCCGGCTTGGTCTTCAAGTGCTCGATGTAGTCGCGCAGGTGCATAAGCTAGGGATTAATCACAATTATATCACCATCCTTGTCAAGTGCATCTTTCTTCTTGAGGGTAAGCTTGTCCGTCTTCTCAGCTGCCCCGCCCTCTTCCTTCACGTACGCGTCGAGCGCTTTTGGCGCGCCCATGCCGCTCCAGTGCATCGGAACGATTATTCTCGGTTCGAGCATCGTCGCGAGCTTCGCGGCTTCAGCAGCGCCGAGCACCCCGTCGCCACCGACCGGGAGGAACAGCACGTCTATCTCGTCTATCGCCTCTTTCGCATCAGCAGGAAGCGTAGTATCCGCAAGAGCGCCCAAGTGCACGAGCGTCATGCCTTCGAGCTTCACGCTATATATGGTATTGACCGCGCTCGCGCTTCCCTTGGCGAGCCCGTACTCGCTTTTCGTAAGGAATCCCTGCACCGTGACGCCGCCGTACTCGTATTCGCCGGGGCCTGTGATAGCAAACGGCTCTTTCTCGCCGTAGGTGACCTCCGCTACGCCGTTCATGTCCGGATGATTGCGCGAGACGAGCGCGATGTCCGCGCCGAACCGCACGCCGGGCAAGGTGCCGCTCTTCGAGATGGGGTCGAAGACGAGCGTGAGGTCGCCGAACGTCACTTTGAAGCACTGTCCGCCGTGGTGAGTGATGACCATGTTCGCTTCATTTTATCACAAACCAGGAGGATATTCCTGCTCGCGTTTTCCTCCGGAGGCGCTATAGTGCGGGTGCCGAGTCGACCCGCTTTTGATAGCGCAAAGGGCCGACAACGCAGCAACCGGTGGGCGGGAATCCCGTTCGCCTCACGATGTATGGCCCATAAACGACGGAGCCAGGTACATGAAACGCGTTGCAAGTCGAAGTACCACCATTGACCCGTGGGTGCTCATGAAGCCTGGCTGACAGGAAGACTGATCACAAACGGATCGCTTCGGCGAACCGGGGGCCGCGCAGTAATCGTCCCAGACTTCATGTGTCCGCTCGAGACTCATGAACCAACGGGAAGGTACCTTTCTGCGCGGCCCTTCTCATTTCTATACAAGTCTGGCCCTTGCGTATATTTTTTTGCGGAGTAGCCTTCCTCGTATGCCGGACGCGAAGCCTCGCTTCGCTGAAAGCCCCCTCTAATAGAGGAGGAAACGCGAGAATCGAAGGGTTAAGACTCCCTCAAAGAAGTGTGCCATTCCCTGTCCTCGGACGGCTCAGCGTTAACCCCGCTTCATCCGACGACTAGGCACCTCTTGACCCTTCGATTTTCCCGCGCTTCCCGAAGTCCAGCCAGGCGGCTGGGCTTTTTTTTATACGCACCTTGCCCGCTTGCACGTCATTAAAGAAAGCGTAGGCTCAGTCATGTACCGGTTCTGCGGTCCTCGACTGTATGAAGCTGGTGCGGTAGTCCCCGTGCGTTTGGGGACCTCAACACTGAGGAAACGAACATGCGTAACAAGACTCAAATGTCTGCACTGGCACTGGCTGCCATGATTTCGCTGCGCCAAACGTCGATCGCTTTCGAACCTGACCGCGCGAAGACCGAAGACGGCGCCGACGGCTACATGGTCCATTTCGGCCACTAGCGAAAAGCCAAAGCCGGTTTAGGCCGGCACCTGTGGTGGGACGAGCTTCGGCTCGTCCCCACCCGACCCTGAAGTCCATTACCCATCGGGTGATGGCTTCTTTATTTTCAGAATAGGGTGTAATTGACTTTTGCTCCTTACGTAGTACTATCCCGTCATAAGTTCTTCTTGGGTGACCTAGAGCCAAGGCCGCGAAAGCGAGAGCCAATGATACGGTCATCCAGGCGCGGGCGGGGGAGGTACGGTTTGCCCCAAGCCTCCTCCGCGCCGTCGCCGCCAGCCTGCAGCAGCTAATGTAGCCCCATTGCCCGGCTGCTGCTTGGCGAAGCCGCCGAGGAAGTTCGCTTCCTCGGCGGTGGAGCCCGGACGTCTCGAAAGAGGCGTTCTTTTCGTTTTATATGGCCTATGCTATAGTCGGCCCATCAAGAGCGGCGTGCGTAAGGCGCAAGCGGGCTAACCCTGAGGCTCCGAAAGGAGCGTCTGAACCCGCGGCGCAGACCCTCTCGATTCACTTACATAATGCCCGAAGAAACAGCCGCTCTCGGAGCGGACAAGGTTAAGGTTGAACCCGTTACCATAGTGCTCGACGCAAGCCATCCGATGGCCGGCCTCATCGATTCCATCGCTACCCCGCCTAAAACCGGGGATTTGGTCGAAGGCACCATCATCGCGCTTGTTCGCGGCCGCCTGTATGTCGATCTTCCGCCGTTTGGCGCCGGCATCATCTACGGACGCGAATACTTGAATGCCGCTGACGTTCTCCGCAAAGCGAACCCGGGCGACCAGATAACCGCGAAGGTCGTCGACCCGTCAGGCATCGAAGGCTACATCGAGCTTTCCCTCAAAGAAGCTCGTCAGGCCGCCATATGGGGCGAAGCGGAAGCTGCGATACTTTCAGGCACCGTCTACTCGGTCATGGTCGAAGAGGCGAACAAGGG
>CAYWQN010000007.1:36391-36959 GCA_964460875.1 uncultured Candidatus Saccharibacteria bacterium
GGCATCCAGGGCTTCCTCCCGGCGAGTCAGCTCGCCAAAGAGCATTATCCGCGCGTGCCCGAGGGCGATAAAGACAAGATCCTCGGCGAACTCGGCAAGCTTGTGGGCACCCCGCTGCAGGTGCGCATCATCACTGCTGACGCAAAGGAAGGTAAGCTCATCTTCTCTGAGCGCACCGGCGCTGAAGACGAGGAAAAGACCTCGCTCATCGATAAGTACCAGGTGGGCGATACGGTAGAAGGCGAAGTCACCGGCGCTGTCGACTTCGGCATCTTCGTGAAGCTCGAGCAGGGCCTCGAAGGCTTGGTGCACATCAGCGAGCTCGACTGGGGCCTCGTCGAGGATCCGCGCGCACTCTTCAAGGTCGGCGACAAGGTGAAAGTGAAGGTCATCGAGATAAAGGATGGCAAGGTGTCGCTTTCGGTGAAGGCATTGAAGGACAATCCGTGGAAGGCCGCGGCAGAGCGCTACAAAAAGGGAATGGAAGTGCACGGCGTTGTCATCAAGTACAACAAGCACGGCGCACTCGCTTCGGTAGAGGAAGGCGTCGCAGGCCTCGTCCATATAT
>CAYWQN010000008.1:0-33473 GCA_964460875.1 uncultured Candidatus Saccharibacteria bacterium
CCCGCAACCTCCGCCGTGACAGGGCGGCGCTCTAACCAGTTGAGCTACTCCCGCAGTTGATGCGTTCGGAGGTTAACGGCTTGGAGGCGCGTGTCACCCGCGGGTCGAACGTAGGGCGAATATACCGCTATTTTCCACCTGCCGCAAGACGCTTCACAATATAATAGGCCGCCACAAGCGCCCACACCGCCTCAAGGACAACGAAAGGCCATACCCCGCCCACCCAAGCGTAATAGCCGAGCAGCAAGGAACCGACGACATTCGCCCCGTCGTAGACATACGATTTGTCGGAAATTACCCGAGTCTGCTCGAGCGCGAAAGCGACGAGCAGGATAAGGGCTCCCAGGGAACCTATCATGAGCATAGTATTCATGGGGGTAGTGTATCAGGGTGCTGGCGAAGGCCTGTTCACGCATAAATCCTTGCTAGGATTTTGCGCGAACCCGCCTCGCGCCGTCGCGCTCCGGCTTGCAAGTCCTTCACGGCATGCGCCCCGCGCATGCCTCACCAGACCAAAAACGCTACGCTTATTTTGTTGTGCTGGTGGAAGGACTTGCACCTTCGACCTTGGGTTTATGAGTCCCATGCTCTAACTACCTGAGCTACACCAGCAAGCGAGGCAATATCAGAATGCGCCGAAGGCATATTCTGATATTCGCCGAGCGCAGCTGATGCAAACCGACTGTAAGGAGGTTTACACCAGCAGTGAGTGCACCTTACTATTTTTTACCCCTTTCTTCAACGCCCCAGCTCCTTCAAGCGATTCTCAGCCTTCTTGATGTCTTCCGGATACCCGACCGGAATATATATAGGCTGCTCCACCACGACGATCGGGTGCTCGGCCGCCATAAGGCTCAACGGATGCGTCATGAAGTACTCCCCCGTCGCCTCATGCTTTGCCGCCTCATACCCGAAGAGGCGATCATCAAGCACCATAGCCCCGGTCGAGACCAGGTTGCCGATGAATTCTGCAGGCTTCTCGACGATGGACTCCATGGTGCCGTCTTCACGCGTCTTTATGACGCCGAACTTGTGCGGCTCATCATGCTGGACCGCCATGATGGAGAGCGGATGGCTTATGGCCTCCTGTATCGCTTCAGTCCCGAGGATATCGTCCGCATTCAAGAGCAGGAAGCGCCCCGAAAGGAACGGACGCGCAAGGGATAGCGCATGAGCGGTGCCCGCCGGCATCCACTGATGCACGTAGCGGATAGAGCGGCCGCCATAGGAGTCGCCGAGGTGCTTCTTGATCATGTCGCCCTTGTAGCCGATGACGATTATGACTTCATCCACCTCGGCCGGAAGCGCGTCGATGACGTGCTCGATGATAGGCTTGCCTGCGACCTCGATGAGCGGCTTGGGACGCTCAAGGGTGAGCGGCCGCATGCGCTTCCCTTCTCCGGCGGCCATGATTACTGCCTGCATGATGCGCAGACTATACGATATAATCGCCCTATATGGAATCCGCTTCCGACTCCTTCCAGATGAATGATGACTATGTCGCGCATGAGCGACTCGTCCAAGAGCTGAACGACCCCGCGCTCCGGGAGCAGTACGCCGTTCCGCTAAACCGGTACCGCACCGGCGTCATACCCGCGATACTCGGCTGGCTCCTCGTCACCGCCGGCAATACCTTCTACGGCAAGAAGCCCTCGTATCTCAAATTCAAGGCCGTCGAGGTCATCGCACGCATCCCCTACCAGTCCTGGGAATCCGCGGCGTACACGATGCTTACCGCGTTCTACGGCAACGAGAAGCACGCCATACGCCTCTGCCGCATGGCGGCGTTCGGCCGCTTCGCGCAGGACAACGAGACGATGCACGTGGTCGTCATCTCAAGCCTCGTTCGCAAGAAAGGCCGTGATGCGTTCTTCCGCCACACGCTCGTTCCCCTGCTCTTCTCGTTCTTCTATTTCTGGGTCGTGTATCTCCTCTACCTTTTCTCGCACAAATCAGCGCTTGAGCTGAACTATCTCTTCGAATCGCACGCCTACCAGCAGTACAGCGAATTCTTGCGAGAAGAGGGAGAGAGTCTCCGCCAGATCCCAATCGTCTCGGACTTCCTCGATTTCTACGGGCGCTCGGTGAAAAACGAATATGAGTTCTTCGAGTCGGTGCGAAACGACGAGCTTATCCACCGCAACCGCTCCATACGCGAGATAGAGCGCCACAAGCGGGTATGGGAGGAGAAGCCGTAGCCCCTGATATACTGCCCCTATGACCAAGAAAACAGTGCTTATCGTCGAGGACGACGCCCTCCTTATCGCATCGCTTGCCCGCCGCTTTGAAGACGCGGGATTCGGAACCCTACTCGCTCATGACGGCCTTCAGGGCCTGGAAGCATTCAAGACGGGAGCGCCTGACGCGATTGTCACAGACATCCGGATGCCGAATAAAGACGGCCTCGATATGCTAGAAGAAATCCGCAAAGAGCCGCGGGGAAACGTCGTACCTGTCGTCATCCTCACGAACTCGGACGATCTTTCAAACGTCGCAAACGCCCTTGATAGTGGAGTCGCCGCCTATATCCCCAAATCCGACCGTCATATCGATACGGTCGTCTCCGTCATCAAAGAAAAGCTCGGGGCCTAGCGCGGAAGCGTGACGATGAACGCCGTCCCCTTGCCCCGGGAGGATTCGACGCGTATAGAGCCGCCATGGAGTTCGACGACTTTCTTTACGAGATAGAGCCCGAGCCCGTTCCCGGCGGTCTGGCTGTGCGAAGCAGCTTCTGTTCGATG
The DNA here is from genome assembly GCA_964460875.1 of uncultured Candidatus Saccharibacteria bacterium. Lineage (GTDB taxonomy): Bacteria > Patescibacteriota > Minisyncoccia > Phycocordibacterales > Phycocordibacteraceae > C7867-001. The sequence goes on from CAYWQN010000008.1 coordinate 2,742, forward strand.
ATATCCCTCGAATATGCGTTCCTGCTCTTCTTTCGGGATGCCCTTCCCTTGGTCAGCAATGCGGAACGCGTGCATCCCGCCCTCTACCGCGTATGAAAGCGTCACGGCAGTATCCGGCTCCGTATATTTTATGGCGTTTGAGAAAAGGTTGAAGAATACCTGATACATCATCTGACGGTCGGCCATCAAGGCTTCTCCAGGCTTCACCGACGGGTCGATGACGAGCTTTATGTCCCGGCCACGCGCCGTCAGTTCAAGGCTCTCCACTATCTCCTCGAAAAGCGGCCGCAGCCGCATTGACTCTTTCTTGAGAGGCGCTTTGCCCCGGCGCTCGAGCGCAGCGACATCGAGGAGGTTCGTGATGCGGCTGATGATGGTAAGAACGTTCCCATGCACCAACGCGAGCATATCGGTATCGGCGGCATTCCGCTCCTTCCCTTCTTTGAGCAACGTCTCGATAGCCCAGCGTATACCCGTGAGCGGGGAGCGTATTTCGTGCGACGCTATAGAAAGGAATTCCTCCTTCTGCTCCAGATAGCGTACTTCGCGTTCGCGCGACCGCTGTCCGACGACGAGAAGCAGGATGAGCAGGAGCGCGATAATGAGCGGCAGCGACGAATAGATGATGACGTCCGTGAGGTAAGCGTACGCCGGAAGATCGAGCCCGAGGAGCGCGATAACCGCGCCGTTCTCATCCATGACCGGCGCATAGCCTGAAATCCAGAGGCCCCAGCGGTCACGGTCAGGACCCTCAGTGCGCGAAAGTGCATCGCTAAACAAGGAGCGCATGGCGGCCGTCGCTTCCCCGTACGCCTGGCCCGGCGGAGAATAGTCCGGAGATGCTGGATCTTCGGAATCAGCATAGAAGAACAGCACTCCGGCAGTATCACGGCCGATAAGATAGATGAACCTCACGTCGTGATTCACTTCGCGCACGCTGGTTAAGAGGCCTTTTACGCGTGCGTAGCTCTGGCTGTCGAGATCGTTTTCATTGCCGAGAAGCCCGCGCAGGTCTTCCCGCGGCACGGCCGCAGCGATAGTGGCCGCACGGTCCAGAATGTGCAGACGGCCTGATTCGTTCACCTGCAGGTACACGTATGCAGACGAGACCGTACCGATCACGATGAGCACGAACAGCTGGAGGAAGAACGAGAAGCGATTGCGTTTCTTTACCCTTGAAGGGAGCAGCATGCCTCTAGTATAGCGTCGGGAGGTCTATCCTTTCTTGGCGTCTGCGGACATCATCTTCATCGCTTCCTGGACAGTCGTCATGAACTGCGCCGGGAAGATGATGGTGGAGTTCTTCTCTACGCTGATTTCAGCCATCGTCTGGAGCGTGCGGAGCTGGAGCGCTACGGGGTGAAGCGCCATCACGTCCGCCGCCTCGCCCAGCTTTTGGGATGCTTGGAGCTCGCCTTCGGCCGCGACGATTTTAGCCCGGCGCTCGCGCTCCGCTTCTGCTTCCTTGGCCATCGCCCGCTGCATGTTGTCCGGGAGCGTGATGTCTTTGATTTCAACAGCGGTCACCTCGGCGCCCCAGGGCTCCGTGTGCGCATCGATGACGTTCTTAATCTGCGTGTTGATTTCGCTCGTCTGCGAGAGGAGCTGGTCCAGCATGAATTGGCCGACAACATTTCGGACAGTGGTCTGACTGATCTGATTCACCGCATCGTACACATTCTCGATTGCGACGACGGACTTCTGTGGATCGACGATGTGATAGTACGCGACCGCAGCGATATCGATAGAGACGTTGTCCTTCGTGATTATCTTCTGAGATGGAATGTTCATGGTGATAGTGCGGAGCGTGACCTTCGTCATCTGCTCGAGTATGGGAACGAGGATGATGAGGCCTGGGCCGCGCACGCCAGTCACCTTCCCCAGGAAGAATATGACTCCGCGATCGTATTCTTTGACGACGCGGAGCGAAAGGGCGAGCAATACGAACAGCACGACGAGGCCGATGATGGTAGGAGTCATATACGGCAAGTATATACCTGCGACAAACAGAAAACCGCCCGAGGGCGGTTTGCTGTTTTCTTGTTGCGGGGGCCAGAATCGAACTGGCGTCTGGAGGTTATGAGCCTCCCGAGGTACCTCTCCTCTACCCCGCTATGGCCTATACTATACGGTTTTTGAGGGGTTTTGCAACCTAGATTTCACCGAATTCTTTCAAAACCGCCTCGTATTTCTTTATCGTCCGGTATGCCGTGTGATCGTCGAGTTTGAAGTGCGCACCGCCGTTCAGCATATCGATGCGCAGCTGGTGGGCCTCGCGCGCCTCTTGGAGCGTCTTGAAGGTCGCCGGATCCGCTTTCGCGAGGCGCTCTTCGGTGGAGTCGCCGGCATAGCGGCGCTCTATAAGGAGGTCTTCGAGCATGATATCTGCTTCGCTCACCGCTTCATGCCAGTCGCGCTCCTGCGGGCTCTCGATCAAGCTCTGGATATGGGCCCAGCGCGAGTGATCTTTCTCTTTTTCCGCTTCGGTCATATCAATCTTTGACCAGCGCTCATGCTCTTCGCGCTCCTTCAGCTGGTACATGCGCACGGTCGAGTACGCGAGTATGCCGAAGGCTGCCAAGGAAAATACGAACGACACGGTACCGAGCACGCTCCAAACGTGCGTTATGTAGGCAACGAACCGGTCGACGAACGAAAGCGAAAGATCAGTGGACGAGCCGGTAATCCCGACGCGACTCTCATAGAGAAGCCGGAAGAAATACTCGAGATTCAGGTAGTGGATGGGGCCGTCGGTACCGCTTTGCATTAGGGTTGATTATAACTCCTCGCCGGTCACTGCAGCGCCGATACCGAAGAGAAGCTCTTCTGCACCCCGAGGAGCAGTGAATTGGATACCGAGCGGAAGCATCTTCCCTTCCCGTTCAACGCCGCGCATGGGTACGGATATGGCCGGCATACCGGTAAGGTTGGCGGTAACGGTAAAGATGTCTTCCAGATATAGGGCGACTGGATCTGATTTTTCTCCGAACTTGAAAGGAACCGACGGAGCCGTAGGGACTGCTATAACGTCGACAGATTCGAACGCCTTATCGTACTCTGCACGCACCATTTCTCGCCCGGCGTCCGCCTTGCGGTAATAGGCGTCGATATACCCTGAAGAAAGCACGTAGGTACCGATAAGGATGCGTCGTTTAGACTCATTCCCGAATCCTTCGGTCTTGCTGGCCAGATAATCGTCGAGAAGCGTGTTGCCGCGTTTCGCAAGACCGTAGCGTATGCCGTCGAAGCGCGCGAGGTTAGCAGATATCTCTGCCGGAAGCACGATGTAATACATAGGAAGCGCGAGCCCGGCGAGCGGAAGGGATACGTCGACAATCTCATGCCCGTTCTTTTCCAAGGAAGCCAGCGTCTCTTCGAACCTGCCCTTCACTTCCTCATCGATGCCGTCAAGTAGATGCCGCGGTACGCCGATGCGGAACTTGGCAGGGACTGGAAGTGCCGGATAAGCATCTTCGGCAATACTAGTCGAATCAAGCGGGTCATGACCGCGGACCGCTTCGTACAGCTCCTTTGCATCCCGCACGGTTTTCGCCATCTCCCCTATCTGATCGAGAGACGAGCCGAGCGCTATGAGCCCGTGCCTTGAGACTGCGCCATAGGTCGGCTTGAAGCCCACTATCCCGCAGTAGGCGGCCGGTTGGCGGCAAGAGCCCCCCGTATCGGACCCGTAGGCTCCGAGCGCCATATGTGCTGCGACTGCCGCGGCAGAACCTCCGGAAGAGCCGCCAGGGACGCGAGACGTATCATGAGGATTCTTTACCGGGCCATAGGCAGAATTTTCCGTAGAGGTACCCATACCGAATTCGTCCATGTTCGCGCGGCCGACAAAAAGAGCACCAGCCTCCTTCAATTTCGCGATAGCAGTCGCATCATAGGTAGCGACATAATTCTCTAGGATTTTCGATGCTGCGCTCGCTATGCGCCCTTCTATAAGAATGTTGTCCTTCATGGCGAGAGGAATTCCGCAAAGTAGCGGTGCATCGCCTGCATCGATACGTGCCTGTGCAGAAGCAATTGCGGTATCATCCGCTTCGAATATCTCGAGGTATACGTTCAGTTCACCGTTCTTCTCGCGCGCAACCTTCGCGCACGCGTCCCAGAGTTCGCGCACGGAGAATTCCTTCGCTCGGAGACCGTTTGCTGCCTCGGTTATGGAAAGCTCGTTAAGCGCTCTAGTCATGGGAAATTATCTGCTTCACCTTAAGATAATCGCCATCGCGCTCCGGGAACTGCGCGACCAGCTTCTGCGTGTACTTTCCCGTTTCGTGCGGCTGGCCGTCTTCACGCATGACGTTCCTGATGCCTGACAGCTTTTTAGAATCAGGAGACACTTGGAGCGTATTGATCTGGCTGATATACGCCAAAATGCTCTCGAACTCCTTCGCGAGCTTGGGGAGCGCTTCGTCGCTTATGGAGAGGCGCGCGAGCGAGGCGAGCTTCTTGACGTCGTCGGCGGATGCCATGTGTCGCTACTCTATCACAAACCGAGCCTCCGATTGAAGGCGGCCTCGTCGATGACTTCGACGCCTAATTCCTCGGCTTTTGCGAGCTTTGAGCCGGCGCTCTCCCCGGCAAGGACGAAGGCGGTCTTTTTCGAAACCGCGCTTCCCGGCGTGCCGCCAGCGCGCCGTACCAAGGCCTCCGCTTCTTCGCGCGAATAGGTCGGCAAGGTGCCCGTCACCACGACCGTCTTGCCCGCAAGCGGACCGCCGGAAGGCGCTGCGACTTTCTTGAGGGCAAGATGCTCGAGGAGCCGCGCGATGAGCTTCTCATTCTCTGGATGGGAGAACCAAGCATGCACTGAGGCACCGACCACACTTCCTATTCCCTTCACTGCCGCTATCTCCTCGGCGGATGCGCTCGCAAGCTTGGCCAAGGTCCCGAATGTCGTCGCCAGAAGGTATGCAGTCTCTTCACCGACGTGATCTATGGAAAGCCCCACCAGGAATCGGTCGAGCGAGACGGTGCGGGCATCCCGTATTGCCGCGATGAGGTTGTCTGCGGAAGTCTCTTTGAAGCCAGGCAGGAGCAAAAGTTCATCCCGCGTTAGGTCGAAGATGTCATCGAATTCAGAGAGAAGCTCGTGCTTCATGAGAAGCGCGACCGTCTTCTTTCCGAAGCCATCGATATCCATGGCGCTCTTTCCGACGAAGTGCGCCAGCTTGCGCTCCTGCACGAGATAGGAGCCTGAGACGGCGCAGCGGTGCGCTGCCTCTCCGGGCACGCGCTCGACCGACCCATCACCCCCGCACAAAGCAGACTTCTTCGGGAACTTCCAAGGCTTTGCGGACGCGGGACGCAGCGCAGGCAGCACCTCGACGATTTCCGGAATGATGTCCCCCGCCTTCTGAAGGATGACGGTGTCGCCGATGCGTATGTCTTTTTCTTTTATGAAATCCTCGTTATGCAACGTCGCGCGCGATACCGTCGTGCCGGCGACTGCGACGGGCACCAAATGTGCGACCGGAGTGAGCTTTCCCGTCCTCCCTACCTGAAGGGTGATGTCCTCTACAACGGTGGTCACCTGCTCTGCCGGAAACTTATACGCGATGGCATAGCGCGGGCCTTTCCCGGTATGTCCGAGAAGCTCTTGGTATTCCCGCTCATTTACCTTCACGACCACGCCGTCGATAAGGTAATCCTCTGCCTCCCGCTTCTTGCCGTGCCATTTCTTCCAATACGCGATAATGTCGTCTAGGTTTTTTGCACTCTCCTCGTACGGGTTCACCGGAAGCCCGAGCGTGCGCAGGTACGATAGCTCTTCAGCCTGCGTCGCCGGGCGCTCGATATCGAGTCCTTCAAGGTCGTAGAGGAACATGCCTAACGGACGTGCGGCGGCGGCGGCAGGGTCAAGCTGACGCAAGGATCCTGCGACGATGTTGCGCGGATTGGCAAACTCCGGTTCGCCTGCGGCGCGTCGCGCCGCATTAAGTGCTGCGAATCCTTTCTTCGACATGTATGCTTCTCCTTCCACGACGACGTCGCGTTTCTCGGAAAGCTGCTTGGGCACGTTCCGTATCGTCGATACCGAGTGGGTGACGTCTTCTCCGACGACGCCGTCTCCGCGGGTGGCAGCGCGCACGAGCACCCCCTTCTCATAGGTAAGGAGTATGTGTGCGCCGTCGATTTTGAGCTCGCATACATAGGTCGGGGTGACGCTCCTGCCGAGCGCTCGTTCAAGGCCGCGCCGAACGCGCTCGTCGAACGCGCGCATATCCTCCTCGCTGAAGGCGTCATCCAAAGACCACTGAGGCACCTGGTGGCGTACTTTCTTCAATTCGGGAAGCACGCTGCCGGCTATCGTCTGCGTCGGCGAGTCCGGGGTCACGAGCTCAGGATACTGACGCTCCAGCGTGGCGAGCTCATGCTTCAGGGAATCCAGGGCCTCAGGGGAAATCTCGGACTCATCCTTCTCATGCTGAAGAGTCCGCAGCCGGGCAATCTCCTTCTGCAGCGCAGCTACGCGGTTTTTGACTTCTTTTGAAGCGGCCATTTCCCCTATTTTACTTCATATGGCTCATTTACCGGAATGCTTCCGTCGAGGCCGAAAACCTTCGCTTTTGAATTCCGCCACTCGCTTCCCCACAAGCATGGGGATCCCCTGTACCCTTAATAGCTTACTTTTAGGCCGCGCTCTATGCGTCGGGCATTATTGGTATCGCACACGTTGTAGCCGGTCGCATATATCTGAGTCGTGCCGCTCGGCGTCTTGTATATCTTCACGATTCCCTGCGTGCCGCCTGTTGTACACGGCACCGTGAGCGTGGTGATGCGCGGGTTCGCAAGCGGCGCGGTGTACGGGACCGCAAGCGTATTGCAGGTTATGGAGCCTGACGTCGGCTCGGTCGTGTAGTCGAACGTATTTACTTGCTGGTCGTAATAGAGTGCGCACTCGAGCACCGAATCGGCGGCATAAAATGCGTTCTGCGACTGCTTTGCCGCAGACGCGAGCAGGACCTGTTTATAGGCGATGTCGAGAAGCGCGAGCCCAATAGAAAGCGCGACAGCTGAAAGCACGACGGCGATGAGGAGCGTGAAGCCCTTGTGAGGAGCGTGGTGAGAGTGCGTCATAGCCAGTCTTGGAGGTTATCGACTACGGTCACCGAGTAGGTCTGGTGCGCGGAAGTCCATGAGACGCGCACCGTCACCTGTATCTCGCTAGGCTGCCCGTTCGTGACGGCGACCTGTCGGAACTGCACGCTGCGCGTGAAGCGCGTCGGGGTGCCGACGCTCGCCTGGTTGTAAATACCGCTCGCTGAAATAGAGAGCGGGGGCACGAATGAGAGCTGGGAGTACCCCGCTATTGCAGACGGGGTGATGTTTACGTCCCCTACCGTAGGGTCGACCGTGCAATAACTCGTCGCGCTCATGTAGCACGAGAGCGTTGAGATTCCCGAGAGCCACGTTCGATTACTCGCCGAGTTGAGATAATTATTGTCGCGGATGCTCCGGATGTATTCCATGCCTTCCTGCGCCAAGGAAGACGCGATGAGCTCGTCGCGCGCGACATACGAGGCTGAGAGCGCGTTCTCGACAGCAGCAAACGGGCCGGTGAGCGCGATAGCGAGCACGGTGACCGCGACCATGGTCTCGACGAGCGTAAATCCTTTTTTTGGCATCGCGGTGTTCATACTCATGGCAGTTCAAGGACGCGCTGCGTCGCGCCGCCCTCTATTGAGAAGTTTACCGTCTTCCCTTTCCCTGCCTCCATCGAGCCGGCGATGACGAAGGTCACCTGCGGCTGTATGTAGGGCGCGGTCTCGGCCGGCGAGCCGCCCGGAGTGCCCACGCCGCGTACAAAGAAACTCAACGTCTGTATGGTGATGCGCGGGTCGGTGAGCTTTGAGGTATAAGCGCTTCCGGTAAGCGGAGTGATGCGTGCTTCTATCTGCCCGCCGACTAGGCGGTACACGATGGTGCGACCGTTCTCGTCCTTGAACTGAAGCGACTGCCCGGGGGCGTTGATGTTAAAGCAGTTGTAGCCCGTTTCGTTGCAGCGGTACTCGGTGCCGGTGCGCACCGCGCGCGACATGCTGTCGACCGCGAACGAGAGGTTCGACACCACGTCGTTAGTGGCGCGCGCGTGGCGGTCAAGGTCGATGAGGGTTATGTAAGCGCCGGTCGCCGCGAGCATCACCAGGCTGAATATGCCTATCGATACGATGAGCTCAAGGAGCGTATAGCCGCGCGTGGTGGAGTGCGTTCTCATGGACAGGTGCCGGTCGTCACAGACACTTGCCCGATGCGCGATACGCATATGCCGCGCGTGCCAGTAGCGTCAGACGACGTTATGTAAATCTCTGCGCTCGTAAGCGGAATCCAGCTTGAGCCTTGCAGGCCTTCGACGATGCTCTCGGTCGTCGAGCGCAAGAACACAACCGACAATGCGTCGATCCCGCCTGTGGCGTCAGTCGAGCAGCGCTTCACGGGCGTCGCCGACGTGTCGTATCCGCAGAACTTCGTCACTTGGAAGCCGCGGCTGAACGCGTAATTCTGCACGATGCCGTCGGACCCGGACGTATACAGGCAGTCGCCCGGTTTTGATTCAGGCGTCGGCGTTGAGAGCGGGCCGACGACGCAGTTCGACGGGATGGTAGGGTTCGACGAAGGCTTATAGGTATCGGCGAAAAGCTGGTAGGTATTCGGTGATGCTTTGGAGAGATAGAGGCCGTACCCCGCGTTCTGTATGCCGTTGTACTGACGGCTCGAAAGGCCGAACGTCTGCATCTCGCGAAGCGAGAGCGCCACAGAATATGCGGTATCAGTGAGCACTACCGAACGGTTGAAATCGTTCTGGCTGAAAAGCGCTATGGCAGTGATGACCGAAATGATGGCGAGCACGACCAGCATTTCGACCAGCGTAAAGCCGCGGGACGGAGCCGCGGGACGGAGCGCTAGAGCGCGAGAGCGGAAAAGAAGGGATTCCATCCGGTGAAGTAAGCGAGGAGCGCGCCTGCCGCAAGGAACGGGACGAACGGGACCTCAATTCCCATTCTAGGGCCTCCGCGCTGCAATACCAATATGACGATGCCGCACAAGGCGCCTATCCAGAACGAGAAGACGACGCCGGCAAACGCGTTCCCTGCCGACAGAAGCGCAAGCGAGAACGCGACCGGGGCGTCTCCGAGCCCCATCGCCCGCCCGCCGGAAAGAACGTGCAGGAGAAGGAATGCAGCGCCGATTGCGCCCGCGACAAGTAACGACGCGCCGAACGCATGAAGGCTCGGAGCGCGAAGAACCGCGAACGCGATGCAGAATACGAAGAGCAGGAACGACGCGGACGGCGGCACTATCGTATGCCGCAGGTCGTAGACTACGATGACGGCAAGCGTGAAGAGGGCTAATAGAAACGGTACGAGCGCGAACGTTGCTCCGAGCGATAGGTACGCAAGCACGAAGAGCGCGCCGAGCCCAGCCTCAAGGAAGGCATAGAGGGCGGGGACGCTCGCCCGGCAGGTGCGGCACTTCCCGAGCGCCAAAAGCCATGACACTACGGGTACCAGGTCGAAAGGACCGAGCGTGCGAGCGCATGAGTTGCATCGGGAGCGCCCGGACACAAACGACTGCCCTGTGTTCATCCGCTCGCTTATAACGCCGGCGAAGCTGCCGGCGACAGCGCCCATGAGCGCGAACCCGACGCCTAGGAGAAATGTCATAGGAGAAGTATACCGCCCGGTATACGAAAAACCCCCGGAAATCCGGGGGTTTTTCACGCCCTATCCTAGGAGATTATGGGCAGGTCGTTCCGGAGCCGAGGGCCGTCGTAGACGTACCGACTTTTCCGGTCGAGTCCGCGCAGAAGTAGATAGCGCCCGTACCTCCAGCCGCGACGCCGTTAGCAGTCAGCTGGTGGCTGATAGCGTATGCGGTCCCGTTAGAGTTACAAGCCGGGTCCATGGTCGTGCTCACCTGGTTGAGGTCCGTGATGATCTGGCGAATACCCGGGTTCGAGAAGGTGAACATCGAGTTTGCCGTGGTGCAGGCCGTTGCGGAGGTCGTACCGTAGCTATTACCGTAGGTGTCGTAGAAGATTTCCGCGTTCACCGAGACAGAGCGGATTTCGCTCTGAATCTTTGCGTCAGTTCCCTTCGAGCGCGCCGTGTTGAGAGAGGCGAGCACGACAGATGAGAGGATGCCGATGATGGCGATGACGACGAGGAGCTCGATGAGCGTGAAGCCGCGTCGCACATGGCCGATGGAAGGTGCAGTGATCATATGAGAGTAAGGTGGATAAGGCGGCTAATATATTCCGCTTCCACCATTGTACGAGAGATTACGCACTGACTGCGCACTTGTGTGGATAACATGGCTCACTTTCCAGAAAGCGACCGTTCAGATGAAGCATCTTCACTGACGCTTTCTGTCGCTCGCTCCCCCATGAGGACATGGGGACCCCGGCAATACAAAAGAAAATTCGAAGACGCCCCGAGCTACGAGATAGAGCCGGCGAGGTTGTAGATAGGAATGAGGACTGCAGCGAGCAAGGTGCCGACGCCAAGGCCGAGGAACACGATCATGAGAGGCTCGATGAGGTCGACGAGCGTATCCACTGAGGTGGTTACCTCGCGGCGATAGAATTTCGCGAGCGTGTTCAAGATATTCCCGAGCTCGCCGGTCTCCTCACCTACTTTCACCATTGCCGTCATGATGCCCGGCACCTGATTATGCTTGCCCAGGGCATCAGAAATAGACGCGCCGCCCTTAACATCCTCTCCTACCTGCGCAAGTATCCGCTCGAAGGTTGCGCTCCCGACGACCGATGCGGTGATATCCACTGCCTCAACTACCGGCACGCCTGACTGAAGCATGGTGGCGAAGTTGTCCGCGATGCGGGAAAGATAGAGCTTTTCGTAAAGGTCGCCGATGTACGGAGTCTCGAGCTTCAGGTTATCGAAAAAGAGCCGGCCGGCCGGCGTCTGCAGCGAGCGGTAGACGAAGAATCCGCCGATGACGAGCCCGATGAGCACGATGGCGCCGTAATTCACGATGATGTTCGAAAGCCCGATGACTATCTGGGTGTAGAGCGGAATCTGCTGCCCTGAGTCGATGAGAATCTTCGAGACGTTCGGGATGACGAGCGTAAGCATCAAAGTCATCACCACCATGAAGGTGCCGACGACGAATGCCGGGTATATGAGCGCGTTCTGCGCCTTGCTCATCACTTCATAGGTACGGTCGAGGTAGTCGGCGAGGTAGCCGAATATTTCCGAGAGCTTTCCCGACTCTTCGCCCGAGCGGACCATGTTCACGTAGAAGGCGCTGAACACTTTCGGATGGCGCGCGAGCGCCTTGCTGATTGGGCTTCCGCCCTGAAGGTCGTCGGCGACCTGAGTGAGGATTTCCGCGAGGTACTGGTTCTCGACTTCAGAGGCGAGAAGGCGGAACACGCGGAGCGCGGAGACCTGGGCCTCGAACAGAGTCGCGACCTGGCGCGAAAGAATGACCACGTCCTTGTTCGATACCGATTTCAGGAACGAGAGCTCGAGTGAGAGAAGCGACTTCTTCGCCGATGGCTCGATATTGGAGACGATGAGGCCGCGGCGCTGAAGCGTCGAGACCGCCACATCCATAGACAACGCCTCGACCGTGCCGCCGCGTTCGTGTCCGTCTTTGTCGAGTGCTTTGTAGTTGAATAGCATGGAAATTACAGATACCGTTCAAACGTTTTTTGATCGGATGCGCGCTCGTAGGCGTCTTCGACCGTCACTTCGCCCTTGCGCACGAGTTCCGCCAAGGAGCGGTCCATGTCGATCATGCCCTCCTGTGAAGACGTCTGGACGACCGTACCTATCTCATGCGTGCGGCCTTCACGGATAAGGTTCGATATAGCGCTGTTGTTTATGAGGAGCTCGTACGCTGGCACGAGGCCGCCCGCAATTCTGGGCACCAGGCGCTGGCTGAAGATTCCGGCCAAAGAGCCTGCAAGCTGGACGCGCACCTGCTCCTGCTGGGTCGATGGGAACATGTCGATGATGCGGTCGATGGTCTGCGACGCATTGTTGGTATGAAGGGTCGAAAGCACGAGGTGGCCGGTCTCTGCTGCGGTCACCGCAGAAGAGATGGTCTCGTAGTTTCGCATCTCGCCCACCATGATGACGTCCACGTCCTCGCGGAACGCCGCAGTGAGGGCCTGATGGAAATCCGGCGTATCGATATGCACCTCGCGCTGATGAATGAGGGATTTCTTCTGTTCGAAAAGATATTCAACCGGGTCTTCGATGGTCACGATATGCTCTGCGCGCGTCTCGTTGATGCGATCGATCATCGCGGCCAAGGTGGTCGACTTACCCTGCCCTACCGGACCCACGACGAGGAAGAATCCTTGCTGGCGCTGCGTGAATACCTCGAGGATGGGCGGGAGATTCAGAGTCGCGAACGTGCGAATCTCTTTCGGGATGAGGCGCATCGCGATAGCGACCGCGCTACCCGTCCGGAAGCCGTTCACGCGGAAGCGGTTGTGGTCGGTATGCTCGTGCGAAAAGTCCACAGACTGATCTTTGGTGAACGTCTCCCAGCGGTCTGGCGGAAGCAGCGTCTTCAGCATCGCTTCCGTATCGGCCGCGGTGAGCACTTCTTTCTGGAGAAGCGGGACCAGGGCGCCGGCGACGCGGATAATAGGAGGAGAGCCCGCGGACAGGTGGAGGTCGGAACCGCCTTCGGCGACTACCGTATCAAGGAGCGATCCTATGCTGTCTTTGCTTGCTGCGCTCATGCAGGTTTCTCGATTATCTTCAGCGTCTCCGCGTACACTTCCGACGGAATCGCCGAAGCCTTGATGATGTAGCCTGCGGCATGGAGCTCTTTCGCCTTATCAAGGTCGGAATCCTGTCCCTGGTTCGAAAGTATGATGAATTTTGTCGCCGGGGCGAGATTCTCGCGCCGAATCGTCTCCAAGGTCTCGAATCCCGTCATGCCCGGCATCACGACGTCCATGAGGACGGCGTCCGGAGCGGGATCTTTCTTGAGGGCCGCGAGCACCTCGTCGCCGGACTGGAACGCCGTCACCTCGTGGCCCGCATTCTTGAATTTGATGGCATACATGTCGAGAAGGAAGCGGTCGTCGTCGACAAGATATATTCGGTGGTTTGCCATGGAAAGTATTATACGCCTTCTGGTTTCGGTTCTTCTTCGTCCGCGAGCAAAGATCCTCCGAGGGTATTCACTTCTTCGAAAGGAATCTCGCCCTTGAGTGCCTTAATAATACCATCCTCGCGCATGGTGAGCATGCCTTCGGCGCGCGCAGCGGCGTACACCTTTTCCTCGACCGGGTCGGTGAGGACCACGTGCTCCAAAGACTTGGTCATCCGCAGTATCTCAAAGACGCCCACGCGTCCGCGCGTGCCGTTCGGACAGTCCGGAGTCGGCGCTGCGCGATACAGCTTCGTGAATTCTGGAACGCGGCCTTTGAATTCCGCGGGAAGATCGGCGAAATCCTTCTCGAGAAGAAGCTTGATGGAGTCCGTGACCGGCACCTCCTCCCCTGCCCCCGGGCACAGCTTCCTCACGAGGCGCTGGCCTATTGCGGCGACAAGGGTAGGCGCGATCAAGTACGGATCGACACCCATATCGACAAGGCGCGGAATGACGCCTGCGGCCGTGTTGGTGTGAATGGTCGAGAACACGAGATGGCCGGTGAGCGCCGCCTGGATGGCGAGCTGCGCCGTCTCCTTATCGCGGATTTCTCCCACCATGATGACGTCGGGGTCCTGGCGGAGTATGGAGCGGAGGCCTGATGCGAACGTGTAGCCGATCTCCGGGTGCACCTGGCTCTGCGCCACCTGCGGAATCTCGTACTCGACCGGGTCTTCAATAGACACGACGTTCTGCGTCTCACGATCCAATTCCGAAAGCATGGCGAACAGCGTGGTCGATTTTCCGGAACCGGTCGGACCCGACATGAGGATGATGCCGTAGGGCACCTGAATGATTTCGCGGATAGCCGCCAGGTCTTCCTTCGAGAGACCGACCGTATCGAGGGTTGCCACGGATTTCGCGCGGTCGAGAATACGCATCACGACCTTCTCCCCGAACTCCGTCGGGAAAGTCGATACGCGGAAATCGATGCGCCTCCCTTCAACCGTCGCCGAGAAGCGGCCGTCCTGCGGCTTGCGCTTCTCATCGAGACGCATCTGGCACAAGATCTTGATGCGCGCCACGACCGCAGGATGCACTTTCGCGGGAAGCTCCAAAGAGGTATGCAGCTCGCCGTCCATGCGGAACCTCACGCGCGTCTTCTCGGGTGTCGGCTCAACGTGTATATCGGAGGCGCCGCCTTCTACGGCGTATCGGAGCATGGTCGCCACAATTTTCGTGACCGGCGCATCCGCTTTGATGCGGTCTTCGGTCATGTTCTTCCCTTCTTCTTCCTCTTCCTTGCGCTTCGTGAGCACATCGTCCAAAGACGTCTCGAGCTCGGAAAGCGCTTCTCCCACTTCTCCGGTCAGGTTCTTATACTCTTCGATGACGCGGCCGAAATCCGTCTCGGTGATGAGAAAGAGCTTGTACGGCATGCCTGCCTTGGTCGATATGAACTGCAGCGCGTCCAACGCTTCGATGTCGTCCGGGTCCGTGACGCCAACTTCCAGAGCACCGTCTTTGACGCCGATGGGTACGAGCCGATAATGGCGCGCCGATTCTTCAGGGATGTATTCGAGGCCGGCATGGCCCACGGGCCCCGGCGGAATGATGCGTCCAGGAATATTATAGTGATCGCTCGCAGCCGAGAGTATGTCTTCAGAAGAAATGCCGCGCTTCCCGAGCACTGCCTCGACGGAAACTTTGTCGCGGCGCGCCTCATTCTCAACCGACGCGACATCGCCGGCCTTGAGGACGCCCTTCTTCACAAGAAGCGGAAGTATATTCATTGCCTATGCACTAGTATCGCATACGCGCATTCGCTCGCACTCGGATTCTTGTGCGCGAACGGGTATATCAGCGCGCAGTGCCAGAAAGCGGAGCGAACGGATCAGTGCGGCCCGAAGGCTCAGGAATGACGGCAGTGCGAATATCGCGGAGTCCCACGAAGCGCGGGTCGGTGAGTATGGAGGTATCGAACGCGACCGGGTCGATTTTTGCCGTAAGCGTTATGAACGTCACTTCAGCTTCGCTTGCAGGCGCTCCGGTCGCAGATACGCCAGAGAGGTTCGTCGGGCGAAGCATGAGATACGCCGCTACTCCGAGGAGGAGGAGGCCGAGTGCGATAGCGATGCCGGTAGTCTTTGACATAGATAATTGCTAGCGGAGCCAGTAAATGCGGAAGGTCATGTCGTACGTATAGACTCCCGTCTTCGACTCCGAGATGGAAAGATCGATAAGGTCCAGGGGGCGAAGGCTCCACTCGGCGCCGAGCAGGAACGTCTTGAGCGCCGCATAGCTTCCTGTCGCCGATACGGAAAGGTCGAGCGATTCGATTGGGCCCTCAGAGGCGAGCGAGAGCTTGTCGGCGCTTCCCGTCTGCTTGGGCGCGCTTATGTCGAAATTCGAGAGCGTGAGCCCTGAGCGAGATGCGAGAGAATTGAGGTCGAGGATGAGCTGCACGTTGTCGACGCCGTCGGGGAGGAACGCCTCGATGCGCGCGAGTCCGTCCTGCGGGAGGGCGTCGCGCTGCGCCAGAAGCTCCTTCTCTTTCTTGCCGAACTTTGTTGCCGCGGCGAGCGCGCCGTCATAGCTTGCGATCTCGGAGCGGAGCGTGGCGACCTGGCCCGTGTAAGTCGGGTTTATGTAGCCGAAGAAGAGGCCTATGGCGATGAGCACCAGAATTATAGGTACGATGCGGGAAATCATGGCGTTATTGGGGCGGCGGGCGACGAAGACGCGGACGGCGCTGAGCTAGTCGCCACCGGCACTGCGGGCGCTTGCGGCCCGGAAGGCGCTGCGTCCGCAGAAAGGGCGAGCAGTTTTGGATCAAGGTCTGCCGCAAGCGCGAACGAGACCGTCTTGTCAGGATTCACCTTGATATCGGAAAAGATGGCGCGCTTTATGCGCTTCTCGCCGGCGAACACTGAGGACTGAGCAGCGAGCGCGTTGAAGGTGCGCGCAGTGCCCGACATGTCGATTTGTGCCGCGCGGTCGTCCGTCAGCGTGAGTGTCAGGTTATTGAAACGCACCGTCTGAAGCGTGATGGACTCAAGAAGATTGAAGAAATTAGTGGCGGCAACATGGCTGTCGAGCAGTCCTTTGGCTGAGGTGAAGCGGTCGCGCGTGCGGATGAACTCTTCGACGCTTGAAGAATCGATGGATGCCTGCGCGGCCTTCAGTTCGGCGGATTTTGAATCGCGGACGCCGAGCAGGAATCGTTCGTAGCCGAACACGCCGCCCATGCCGAGTATCGCAATCCCGAGTATGACGAGCGAAAGGAACAAGAAGGTGTTTCCACCGGTCTTGGTGAACTTCGTGCCGCCCTGCACGGGCTGTTTGGGTACGAACGATGTCGGGATGGTCGTTGGAGAAGGAGCCACGGTATTGATTATAGGCTTAATCCTGCAAGAAAAGAATCTTTATGCACAGCTCAACGCGCATAGATGAACCAAATGGGCGTACCTAGCCGAGTTCCTCAAGCTTTCGGAGCGCGAGCCCTACCGCGACCGCGAACTCCGGACCAATCTCACCGAGCACGGGACGCATGAATGCCGGTGCGGAAGTCTTCGCGAAGGGATCGGCCACGCGTACGTCGATCGAGAAGAACGATTTCGCATAGGCGGCAAGCTCCTTCGTCACCCCTCCCCCGCCGGTAAGGACGAGCGCCGAGACGGCTTTCTGATGTGCTGTCTCATACTTGGTCAGTGCGCGCTTCGCCTCTTCGAAGATGCGTGAGAATACCAGCTCGATGGTCTTCCGGTCGTAGGGCGCGCCGCTCTCGGTGAATCCATGCTCCTTTTTCAGCGCTTCCGCTTTGACGATATCCATGCCGCTTGCCGAGGCTATGGTGCGCGTCACGTCCTGGCCTCCCTGACGGATGTTGTGCGAGAGCGCGACGACGCCGCGTTCGACCACATACACCTTGGTGGCGGATGCGCCGATGTCGAGCACGAGCACGGGCGCCACGGGCTCGTCGACGACCGAACGAATCGTGCTGAATATCTCTATTTCGTAGAACGAGGCCTGGAGGCCGGCTCCCTCGACTACTTTCGAGAGGAGGGTGAGCTCATCGTTATGAACAGCGACCAAAAGCACGTTTATGTTCTGCGACGGCGCCGTGCCTTCCGGAAGCGCTTCCGGGACGATAAACCAATCGAGCTGCACTTCCTGCACCGGGACCGGGATGTATTTGCGAGCTTCGAGCGAGATGACGGTCTTCTGCTCTTCCGGGTTATCACGGCGCGGCAGCGACACGAGCGTGAGCAGGGACCGGGAGAACGGGATGGAGAGGCCGGCGTCCGTCGTGGTGACGTTCGCTTCGCGCAAGAGGTCCTTGAGCGTCTCCGCTATCTTGTCGGCCGGCAGATTGGTGGCTTGGCCGACTTCAGCTGATGCATAGGGCCCGAGCGCAATCTCGCCGTACGTTTCGAGGACCGCGACGCCGCCCTCGCGCCGAAGCTGCACCACTTTCAAAGAGGACGAGCCGACATCGACGCCGATGACGCTTCCGGTCTTCTTTTTTCCAAACAAGCCGTCGAGAAAACCCATGCAGAAAGTGTAGCATGTAGGGATGAGCCTGCTGGAACGCGTCCTCGACCTCCTCTTTCCCCCGAGAGAGACGGAGCGCACGGTACGAAATATGGCTCCGGACGCCCTTCTTGGCATGGTTGCACTGCGAGAAGTACCGCTCGGAACGGTCCGCGCGACTGCGCTCCTTCCCTACCGAGACGTCGTAAAAGCAGCCATCATCGAAGCGAAGTATCACGATAATCAAGACGCGCAAAAAGGTCTCGGCGAGGTTCTAGCCGAATATCTTCTCGAGCTTGCGTCCGAAGAAGCGGGGCTTTCCGGCAAGCTCGCGCTCGTGCCGGTGCCGCTTTCTCCAGAACGGCTGCGCGAGCGAGGGTATAACCAGGTCGAACGCATATGCGCCGTCGCCATGGCGCGCCTTGCGAGCTCGTTCACTCTTATGCCTGACGCGCTCACGCGGGTACGAGACACCGATCCGCAGACCGGGCTCAAGGGCTACGCCCGCCGCGAAAATCTCCGGGAGGCGTTCGCTACGTCTCCAGAACTTGATACTACGTATACCTATATAGTAGTGGACGACGTGCTCACGACCGGCGCCACCATAAAAGCTGCCATTGCCGCACTCCAAGCTGCCGGAGCAAGCGTCATCCCCCTCGCATTGGCTCATTAAAGTCTTAAATGGTAATTTGTCATCTATAGGAGACGTGGCTATGGGCATGACGGGGTCATGACCATCGGAAAATACCGGAGTGTCCGAGAAGGACGCGAAGCCACGGTTCCGATCCAATATGGAGACGTGGCTGAGTGGTCGAAAGTACCTCACTGCTAACGAGGCAGGGCCTAACCGCCCTCGAGGGTTCGAATCCCTCCGTCTCCGCATCTGATATTCAATCGCCCCTAACAGGGGCGTTTTGAATATCAGGAGGACAAGATTCGAAAGCCGGAGGCCGAAGAGGCAGAGGCGGGGTCGCGGAAATTTTCAGCAGAAAATTATCCGTGACCGAATTTCTCCGTCTCCGCAATGAAATCCGCCGTAAGGCGGTTTTTCGTTATCAGGCCTGCAAGAATCGAATCCCTCTATTTGCGGCTCACACGCTACTGAAGGTATATACTGGCGGCATTAACCTATCGTAATAACCATATATGGGATTTTGGAACAGGGGTGCAGAACGGAAGGCACAGGAAGAAACTTCGGCAGCTGCGGCCGCAGAATCGGAGCTTCGGCAGTCGCTAATCGAAGATGTAATGAACGCTTCCCAAGCAGCATGGAAGGAAGAGCGGAAGCGTCAGCACCCTGACGAGACGACGCGTTTCAGAAAAACAGAGGATACTGCCTGGATCAAGGAAAACGAAGGCGGGACGAACATGCGAAAGAACGAAGACGGGTCGTACGAGGCTGATCTGCTCGCCATCGACTCGGCAAGCGCGCTTCCCCGCGAATACAAGGCTGATACCGAGCGCAACGCAATGATCGCGGTCGGCGCTATCCTGAACGCAGCAAAAAACGGCCGTACGCCTGATGATGCGTTCATCGACGAAGTAGCCGCCCTCATCCATGTCCGCTGGCTGGATGTTCACCGCAACGATTCATACACCACCGAAGAGCAGAAGCTTCCGTTTGCCGAGATGGGCGAAAACGAGAAGAATAAAGATCGAGACTTTGTGCGCCTTGCAATCGCCACGTACGACGCCAAGAAGAAGTAAGAGAACGTATAAGAAAAGCCCCGCTTTCGCGGGGCTTTTCTTATACGCCGTCCTTTCGGTTCGAGAAGTGGATGTTCTTGGCCGGAATGCCGGACTTCTGGAGCCGCGCGCGGATGAACGCCTGCATCTCTTTCCCGTTCTTAAAGCTCCGCACCTTCTTCCCTTCGCGTATCTTCCAGGCGCCGACCGCGTCGAGCACGTCGATTTTATTGAGCACCAGGTTATTTACGCCGTTTAATTTCACCGCGCGTTCCAAAAGCGCGATATCGAGCCAGTTGCACTGCCGTGGTCGCCCCGTGGTTGCGCCGTACTCCTCGCCTGCGGCGCGGAGTTTCTTGAAGATAGCTTCGTTCGGCTCGAACTTCTTGTTGCCGACATACGTCTCATACACTTTCGCAACACCCCATACGTCGCGCACGGTTTTGGGTGCGAAGCCGTTCATGATGGCGCCGCCGCTAGTGCAGTGGCTTGACGTGACGTATGGATAATCGCCCCAGTCGATATCCAAGCCGAACCCCTGCGCGCCTTCGCATAAGACGGTCGCCTCCTTCGTGCCTCCTTCGAATTCTTCATACAGATCGATAAGGAACGGCTTCAGAAGCTTCACCGACTCGGCGCGAACGCCGGTGCGCGAGAACTTATCGCGATACGCGGGTCCGATGCCGCGCTTGGTGGTGCCGATCTTCTTGTCGGTGCCGTCCTCCTTCTTATGCGCAGCCGTCACGATGTGCGCGTTATGCGCGACGAACAGCTTCCCTTTCACTTTGATGCCGTGCTTCTCGAGCTCTTTCATCTCCTGCATCAGGACCGCTGGGTCGACGACGCAGCCGGGGCCGATGATGGACTTCACGCCGAAGAAGACGCCGACCGGGATCTGGTGCGTGACGAACTTCACCCCTTTATGGAAAATGGTATGCCCTGCGTTCGCGCCGCCGTTATACCTGAGGATGTGCGTGTACTTCTTCTCTTTGCATAAAAAATGGGCGACTTTGCCCTTTCCTGAATCCCCGTATTGAAGGTCGACGATGATGTCCAATTTGGTCACAGCGTGAGTCATTATGAGCTCCCTGCCCCGATGGGGCAAGTGCTCCTGCTGTGGCATACTGCCAGGCATGGAAGAACTGAAACCAACCCATGCGGGGGGCGTCGTCCTCGGAGACGGCGGTACCGTCGCGCTCGTACATAACGCCGAGACGGGTACCTGGACCTTCCCCAAGGGGAGTATCGAAACAGGAGAGACCGACGAAGAGGCGGCACTTCGCGAGATAGAGGAGGAGACAAGCCTTACGGGCCTCGAGTTCATCGGCGACCTCGGTACCTACACCCGTACCAAGGGCGGCCGTGAGGGCGCAGAGCAGAAGGTGCTGCATATCTTCCTCTACGCCGCGCCGCGCGGCGCCGCGCTTACCCCTGCAAACGAGATAGCCGAAGCAGTGTGGGTCCCCTACCGGGAAGTGGCCGCCAAACTGAACATCGACAAGGACCGCGCATGGTACGCAAGCGTGTTCGACCGGGTCCGTGAAGCCATTCAGCGCGATTAACCGAGCGCTTTCTTTCCAATATCTCGGCGATACGTCGCGCCCTCGAATGCTATTTTCCGAACGCCTGCGTAGGCCTGCTTGAGCGCATCTTCAAGGTTGTCGCCGAGAGCGCTTACATGCAGTACACGGCCGCCGCCCGTAAGGAGCGTCCCGTTCTCTTCTTTCGTTCCGGCATGGAACACGACGACTCCTTCAGGCACGTTCTCGATGCCGGAAATCCGCTTCCCTTTCTCATAGCTTCCGGGGTAGCCGCCGGACGCCATCACGACTGACGCTGCGGCCCCCTCGTTCCATTGGAGAGTTATTTCCGAGACGTCTCCCTTCGCCGAAGCGCAGAGCGCAGGAACGATGTCGCTTTCCAAAAGGCGCATGTAGGACTCGGTCTCCGGGTCGCCGAAACGCGCATTGAACTCGATGACCATCGGCCCGTACTTCGTAAGCATTACGCCCGGAAACAGGAGTCCTTTGAATGGCCGCCCGCGCTTTTTGAGGCCCGAGAGAAGCGGCAGGACGATGCGTTCCTCAACGAGCCGCATCTGCTCGGGAGGAACGAGCGGAACGGGAGCGATCGTGCCCATGCCGCCGGTGTTCTGACCTTCGTCGTTTTCCCCGATGCGCTTATGGTCCATCGACGATGGGAACATGATGGCGCGCTCGCCGTCACAGATGGCGTGTACGGAAATCTCGAAGCCTTCGAGATATTCTTCGATAACGACTCGCGTCCCCGCTTGCCCGTGAATCTTCGTTCCCATGAATTCTTCTATGGTGCGCTCGGCCTCTTCGTGAGTCTTTGCTATCACCACCCCCTTCCCGAGCGCGAGCCCGTCAGCTTTTATAACAAGCGGCAGATCTTGCTTCTGCGCGTATTCTTTCGCGAGGTCCGCAGTATTGAATACGCGATGGCGCGCAGTCGGAATCCCGTCCTCCTGCATCACGTGCTTCGCGTACGCCTTCGACCACTCTATTTCCGCTGCAGCTTTCGACGGGCCGAAGACAGCGATTCCTTCACCGCTCAACGCATCGACGAGCCCCTCGGCAAGCAGGTCGTCTGGCCCGACGACGACCAGGCCGATATTTTTTTCTTTGCAAAATGCCGCGACAGCCGTGTGGTCTGATACCGCGAGTGCTACGTTTTCGCCGAGCGCGGCTGTTCCCGGATTGCCCGGGGCAGTAAAGATTTTTTCCACAAGCGGCGACTGCGCAATCTTCCATGCGAGCGCATGTTCGCGTCCTCCGCTTCCAAGTATGAGGATGCGCATAGGCTAGCCGCGTATTGAGGCCGCGATGGTGGGCACCACGCGCTCATCAAGCACGTCCGGAATGATGCACGCCGCAGAAGGCTCCGCGACAAGCGCGGCAAGCGCACCGGCGGCGGAGAGCTGCATCGCAGTCGTAATCCTCGTGACGCCCGCATCGAGCGCGCCGCGGAATATTCCCGGGAACACAAGCGCATTGTTTATCTGATTCGGGAAATCGGAGCGTCCCGTCGCGACTATGGCCGCCCCGCCTGCAATAGCGTCGTCCGGAAGGATTTCAGGGGCAGGGTTCGCAAGCGCGAAGACGATAGGGTCCTTTGCCATTGCGCGAATGTTAAGGGTAGCGAGCTTGCCGCCCCCGGACAAGCCGATGACCGCATCGGCGCCCTGGAGCGCATCTTCGAGCGCGCCGGTAATATTCCTTGGGTTCGTATGGTGCGCGAGCTCGAGCTTCATGCCGGAGAGGTCGCCGCGGGATTTCGCGATGATGCCGGCGCGGTCGACGACGACGATGTCGCGTATGCCGTATTCGCCCAGAAGCTCCGCGGTAGCAGCTCCTGCCGCGCCCGCGCCGATGATGACCAGCTTCATATCCTTCAGTTCTTTCTGTGCGACCTGCGCGGCATTGATGAGTCCCGCGAGCACCACAATCGCGGTCCCATGCTGGTCGTCATGCATGACGGGGATATCGAGCGCTTCGATGAGGCGCTTTTCTATTTCAAAGCATTGGGGTGCGGCGATGTCCTCGAGGTTAATGCCGCCGAACGAGGGGGCTATCGCGAGAACTGCCTCGACTATCTTGTCTGGATCCTGCGTCGAAAGCACGATAGGCCAGGCGTCGATGTTCGCGAGCTGCTTGAAGATGAGCGCCTTCCCTTCCATGACGGGAAGCGCGCCGTACGGGCCGATGTTCCCAAGTCCGAGCACCGCCGACCCGTCGGAGATGACAGCAACGGAATTTCCTTTCACGGAGAGCGTTTTTGCGTCGGCCGGGTGCGAAGCCAGATGCGTCGATACCGTGCCCACGCCGGGCGTGTAAAAGAGCGCGAAATCGTCCCGGGACTTCAGATCGACCCTGCCCTTGGTTTCAACACGTCCGCCCACCTTCTTATACGCCGCGAGTATGTCGTCCTTGTTCATGAAGCCATAGTACCAAAACAGCTATCCCCGCCAGAAGCGGGGATAGCTGTTCGACTCACTCTGAGTGGTGCGCTAGCGGACGAGCTCGTTCAACTGCGCCTGTATGGCTGCAATAGCTGAGAGAAGCGAGAGGTATGCGGACGCCTCAATCGGGCATTCCCCGCCCTTCTTCATGCGCGTGCCGTTCGAGCACCCCAGCGTGTCCGGAAGCGTCTTCGTGTCAGTCTGCGGGTTTCCGCCGGTGTTGGTTCCGCTCGTATTTGGATTAGTCGTGTCCGGCGTCTCGCTTGGCTTCGTCACTGTCGTGCCTGTGGTTCCTCGGGTCGTCGGACTTGATTCCACGAATGCAGGGGCGACCGTGATGCCGACGCGCGTTATGAGATTCTTTCCTATCAAGAGGCCTCCGTACAAGCCTGCCGTGTAGGTGCCGCTCGAGAGGTACGTATGCACGACGCTCCAGGTCTTTTCCTTGCAGAGGTCTGCCGGGAACGCTATCTGGTACGACGTCCCGTCGCCGAACGAAAGCGTATGCGCGCCGCCGCCGCAGGACTTCTTCTTGTTCGCCACTCCGCTGAACACCACCTTGAGCGGTGCGGCGCCATACCAAGGTGTCGCAGACAGCGTGTCGGTAGCCGTCGAGGTAGCGGTCGACGTCGCGTTCGTTCCGGGAGTCTCTCCGCCCACTACCGTCACAGCCTGCGAGCAGGTAGTCTCGCCGCCAGGGCCCACGAACTTATACGTATAGGTCTTGGATACGTCTGGCCGATACGTCTCCGTGCCGCTTGTCGGACCCTTGTCGCCGCCAGGAAGGATTGCGTAAGTCGCGTTTGCCGAAGCCCACGTGATAGTGATGGAGTCACCGAACGCAATGGTGCTCGGCGAAGTTCCAATATGGCGCGGACTCGTGGCGGTTATGGTGCAGGCAGGCTTCGCCGACGACGTCGTCTTGGCCGCTACCCCGAAGACGAACGATGCGGCGTTCGCAGCGGGACGGGTGCTATTCACATCGATATTCATGCGGTAGCTTCCCGGCACGAGATGGAACGTCGAATCATTATGAGAGAAATCAAGCGATTTCGTCTCTCCTGACTGTAGAGTGAATGTGGTCGGGGTGGCGCTGCCCGGCTTCAAGCATTCCTGCACATCTTTCAAGTCAAAGGCTACCTTCCCGGTAGCGACATCGTATATGCGGTAGGTCCACCAGCAATTGGTCGGGAACGTGATGCTCTGCGCGGTCGGCAAGGTGTTCTTAATCTGCAGAAGGAACCCTTCGAGGTTCGCACCTTCTACCCATGACTCGCCGGGGTCGACAGCTTTATTCACGAGCGCGTATGAGAGGAATGCGGACGTTGGCCCGGTGGCGCCCGTAAGCATGAACGTCTTGTCGCTCAGGTCGGAGACCAGAACGGCGCCGTCCTTCTCCCCATTCGGTTTTGCTGAGATAGCCACTTCTGCACGATACGTGCCAGGACCGAGATCGTAGCCTGCGTTCTGGACGAACTTGCCCGCTACGCCGCCCATGCCGTTCTTTGCGGCCTTGCAGCTTCCCCAGAGAAATTTTTCGCCCGTATCCTCATTCACGAGCGAAGCGCAAACGGTGGCGCCTTGCGGTACGCGTATCGCAGACCAGCGTATCGTCATCGATTTATTCGAGCCTGCGGCATACTCTTCGCCGCCGTTTGGAGTAGTGACCCGTAGGCGCACATCGGAAGCCTTGGTTGTCCCGATAGTAACCACGGAGGAGGCGCCTCCTTTAAGCGCTGCAAGCTGCTCTTTAAGCGCACTTATCTGCGCTTCGAAATCCACTGAGGTAGCAGCGAACGTAATCGAAGGGCTTATAAGGAACAAGAGCGCGACGGCACCTGCGAGGAAATTGCGAATACGCATAGAGGGATAAGAGTAAGGGCTAACAGCCCTAGGCTATCACGGGATTCGCTTCTCCTGACCTCTTGCTCGGGGACAGCTAGAACCCGGCTTTCTTCAGCGCTGCTGCGGTCAAAGGACCGACGGAGCCGGTCGGCTGCCAGCCTTTGGATTTCTGATAGTTCTTCAAGGCCGTCTGCGTGCAGGCGCCGTTAAAGCCTGATATCGGGCAGTCGTAGAGCGAAGTGCCGGGAGCCGGATAGAAGCCGAGCTTATGGAGCGCTATCTGGAGCGCGTAGATCTCAGGATCTGATTTCCCTGCGGCCGGAGACGGGACTTTCCATGCGTTCGGCAGCACCTTGCTGTCGCTTCCCTTCACGGGATCCTGGAAGTACGCCGCGACGCCGCGATAGGTCTGCCACGCGAAATCTCCGAGGATGGCGCCGCGCGTCTCCGGGTACGCGAGCTTCGACTCATATATATAGGCGTACTCGACGAGCACGCTCGCGAAGTTAGCGGTGTTATAGGCGCCAAGCGCGATAAGGTCCTGGTCGCCCACCACGCCGAGGTTCTCTATGGGGAGTGTCGATGACGCATTCACATGATTCAACTCGCTTGCGATTGCGTTCCCCAAGGAGCGGGAGGCGCCGGCGTTCCCATACTTTGCGTCCGGCACGTAGACGGCGAAGCCTTGATGCATTTTATTTCCCGCATCGTTGATATGGATATGAATCGCGACATCCACGCCGTTCTCGTTCCCCCACTTGCTGATGCCGTAGAGGCGCTGCGCCACCGATTCCGCCGCAGTGTTGTGTCCGGCCTGGAATCCGGTCGCCGAGCCTGCGCCGTCGGTGAGCGCGGTCATCGAAGCCTTATGATCCGAAATGAATTTCAGTATTCCCGGCCATCCGCTCTCGAAATACGTAGACAGCGACGGCGTCCACGCGGCGCCCGTACGAGCGACCACGACTTCAAAGCGCGGGTTCTTTGCGAAGTCCGCGGCGAGCTTGGTGGCGATGTCGACGTTCAAATCGCGCTCGAGGAGATTGCCGTACACCGAGCCGCCGTAGCCTGGCTCATGACCCGGAACGATGAGTACTTTCACCTTCGGGCCGCCGGTAGCTGCGGCTTTATATTTCGCCTGAAGAGCCGCGGACGTCGTCGTCGTGACAAACGACCCGCCTGAGAATACCTGAGCGTGCGCAGGCGCTGCGTGCAGGAAGAGCGCTGCCGTAAGCACGACTGCTACCAGAGAGTTTTTGTTCATATATTCTTTATACCACTGTAGACGCGTAAGTATGTTGTGTATGACATGTGGCTAGCGTGAACTGCGGCGGTTTTTATGGAAGCGTATACTCAGTGGGCATGAAACCCACGGATTTCATCGGCGAACATTTCACGCGGCTCTCGCCGGACCAAAAAAAAGCGCTTGCGCGTCTCGGGGTGCGCACGATACGTGACCTCATCTACCACTTCCCTGCCCGCTATGAATCGTCTGAAGGCATACGCACCATAGGAGAGCTCGTCGTCGGCGAGATGGCGACGCTGTACGGCCACTTGAAAGGCGCGAAAGCGAAAAAGACCTGGAAGACGAAGATGCCGTCGGCCGAAGCATACCTTGAAGACGGCTCAGGACGCGTGAAAGTCATGTGGTTCCGGCAGCCGTATATGGCGAAGATGACGGAGAAAATGGGTCTCGTGAAGATAACGGGGAAAGTGGCGGGAACCCCTGACAAGCCCTACATCACGAACCCCGCCGTCGAGAAGGCAGAAACGCTGCCATCCACCTCTCATGAATCCCTCTTCGGCGGCGATGAGCCGGTCTTGTTTGCGGTGTATCCCGAAACCAAAGGCATATCGTCCTTGTGGTTCCGCCATGCCATAGAGCGCGTCATGCGCGCGCAGGTCCAGGAACTCATGGATGACATCATCCCAGAGACGCTGCGCGAAGAGTACTCGCTGCCGAAAGTCGCGACCGCGCTTGTCTGGATGCATGCGCCGAAAAAGAAATCGGATGCGGACGCCGCCAGGAAGCGCTTCGCGTTCGAAGAAGTGTTTTCCATACAGCTCGCGGTCCAGAAAGCCCGAAGCGAAGCGGAGCGCAAAGAAGCTCCTGCGCTTACCGTCGACCATGCGGTCGTCGACGACTTCATCAAGGATTTCCCCTTCACGCCGACCGCAGCGCAGACCGGCGCCATCGACTCCATCCTGAAGGATTTCAAAGAGCCGCACCCGATGATGCGGCTCTTGGAAGGAGACGTGGGGAGCGGCAAGACCGCGGTTGCCGCAGCGGCAGCCTACGCAGTTGCGCATGCGCGCGACAAAGGCGGCGCCGCCCGACACCTCCAGGTGGCGTACATGGTGCCTACCGAAATACTCGCGAAGCAGCACTTCGCCTCGTTCATAGAGTTTTTCGCGAAGCATCATATGCCTATAGCGCTCATCACCGGCAAGGAGTGCTACAAGTTCCCGTCAAAGGTCCGGAGCGAGAAAGCGACGCGCATCTCGAAGCCCCAGCTCGCCAAGTGGGTCGCAAATGGAGAGATACCGCTCGTCATCGGCACGCATGCCCTCATCCAGAAAGGCGTGGTATTCAAGGATCTCGCGTTTGCGATTATCGACGAGCAGCATCGGTTCGGGAAATTGCAGCGAAAGAAGCTGGCGCGCAAGGACAGCAAGGAGCCGCACCTCCTCTCGATGACGGCCACGCCTATTCCGCGCACGCTCGCCCTCACCATCTACGGCGACCTCGACCTCACCGTGCTCGACCAGATGCCCGCTGGAAGAAAGCCGATAGAGACCGCAGTCGTAACCGACGCGACGCGCGCCAAAGCATACGCGCGCATGCGCGAGGAGCTCGCCGCCGGCCGGCAAGCGTATGTGATATGCCCGCGCATCGACGAGCCGGACCCAGCAAAAGAATTCGCCGTGCAGGCGAAGTCCGCCAAGAGCGAACAGGAACGTCTCCAGAACGGGGAATTCTCCGACTACCGGGTCGGCCTGCTCCACAGCAAGATGACGCCTGCGGAAAAAGAAGAAGAGATGCGCAAGTTCAAGGCAAACGAGACGCAGGTCTTGGTCGCCACCTCGGTCGTCGAAGTCGGCGTAAACGTCCCGAACGCGACCGTCATCCTCATCGAGGGCGCGGAGCGCTTCGGCCTCGCTCAGCTCCATCAGCTGCGCGGCCGCGTCATACGCTCCACTCATCAGGCGTACTGCTTTCTCCTGTCCGACTCCAAGGGAGAAACCACTATCGCGCGTCTCTCGGCGCTTACCACTGCGAAGAACGGGTTCGAGCTTGCAGAAGCGGACTTGGCGCTGCGCGGCACTGGCGAGCTTTACGGTCCGCGCCAATGGGGCATATCGGATATCGCGATGGAGGCGCTCACCAACCTGAAGATGGTGGAGGCTGCGAGAAACGCGGCGAAAGACATTATTTCAAAAGACCCGACGTTAACTTCTCACCCGCTGCTCGCAAAGCGCATCAAGCTTCTGGCCGAACACTTGTACGGCGAATAGCTGGCATACCGGGGTCCCCATTCTTATGGGGAGACGAACGACGGATTACGATAGTGCAAGGTGTCCTCACCTGAACGATAGTAATCCGGTAAGTGAGGATTAGACGCCCTTTCGCAAATCGACAACCTCGTCGGTTTCGTCGACTATTTCTCCGACCAATTGCTCGAGCGCATCCTCAAAGGTAACGACGCCAGTCTGCTTCCCTCCCGTGTCGCGTACCACGAACATATGGCGGCGGCTCGCAAGAAACGATGCCAGCAGATGATCGACACGCTTCCCTTCCTCCACGAATCGGGGCGCCGCCATGTAGCTGCGCACGCTTTCTCCTCCCTTGCCTTTCGCAAGCGCAATAAGGAGATCTTTTGTCTGGCAGGTGCCTATCACCGCGCCTGATGCGTCGACCACCGGATAGCGGGAGTACGGCTTCTCACAGATGATGCGCAGCGTCTCTTCTATCGCCTTGTCCGCAGGCAGTGTGTCGACGACTTTCCAGGGCGTCATGATGTGCCGGGCGGTCATATCGTTCAGGGTAAAAACGCGCCGTATGAGCTCTTCCTCATCGCGCTCAATAGATCCTTCGCGGCTGCCGATCTCAGAAAGTATCTTCAGCTCTTCTTCGGAAACGATTTTCCGCGTGTGGTCGGTGAAGCGATCGGTCGTCTTCTCGATTATCCAGATGAACGGCGTGATGAGATTCGTAAGAATGAGGAGCGGGCGCGATGCGAACAGCGCGATCGGCTCTGCGAACTTCTCGCCCATCACTTTCGGGAAGATTTCGCCGAACACGATGATAAGGAACGTCACTACTGCTGTAATGATGCCGAGCGCTTCGTCGCCGAATGCCTCGGTCGCAATGTGGCCGATGAGTAGGCTTCCAACAATAGTCGTCACGTTTGTGCCGATGACAAGGGTCGTTACCGGACGGCTCATGTGCTCGCGGATAGCCACAAGCGCGGTGGCGCCCGGGCGGCGCTGGCGCTTCAGGACCTGGGCGCGCGGAAAAGAGGTACAGAAGATGGCCGCCTCTATCGAGGCAAACAGAGCCGCGGTGGCCAGCACGATGAGTATGGTCAGAACCAGGAGAGCCATAGCGCGAGGATTACCCGAGTATACCTCACCGGGCTTTCATGGCATTCGTGCGATACAAAGTTGCGAAGCGTCCGAGAGACGGGCATACTCGATAGTAATTCATGCATAAGAAGGTATTTTCCATACTCATCTATATATTCGCGGCCATCGGCTTCTTCCTCATGGCTGGCTACGCGGCGGTACGCTTCGGTCTCACGAACGAGTCGGGCATCATCGATGCCCAGCGCGAAGCATTTCTCGAAGGCGCAGGCGGCCAGGCTCCAGAAAGCGACATCATTACCTCGATGCCCTGGACGGAGACGGAGGAATGGGGCGTCTTGGACGCGGCCATCAGGAAGGACGCTGATGCGCTCACGCGCTCAGGCGCAGACTCGGGCGTACCCGCGCGCCTCATCGTGGCCAACCTCGTCACCGAGCAGCTGCGCCTCTTTTTCACGGAACGCGCCTTCTACAAGCAATTCTTCTCGCCGCTTAAAATCCTCGGGAGCCAGACGCAGTTCTCCTGGGGCGTCATGGGCATGAAGGAAGAGACCGCCATACAGGTGGAAACGAATCTCAAGGACGCTTCTTCTCCGTTTTATCTCGGCCCCTCGTTTGAGCACGCTCTCGATTTCCCGGCGACCACCACCGACGCCAAGACCGCGCGGTTCGTACGCATGACCGACCAGCACAACCATTACTGGAGCTATCTCTACGCCGGCCTCTATCTGAAGCAGATTGAAACGCAGTGGAAGAATGCCGGGTTCCCTATCGATGACCGCCCCGACGTCCTCTCGACCCTCTTCAACATCGGCTTCGCGCACTCCAAGCCGAACGCGCATCCTCAGGTGGGTGGCGCGGAGCTCAATATTTCCGCTCGCACCTACAGCTTCGGCGGGCTAGCTGCGGACTTCTACGATTCGGAGCTCCTGACGGACATCTTCCCGCGCTAGGCCGAATGCGTTAAAGTGCGGAGGTTCTTCCGCCCTTAGCTCAGTTGGTTAGAGCACAGA
>CAYWQN010000009.1:0-18701 GCA_964460875.1 uncultured Candidatus Saccharibacteria bacterium
TCCCGGCAAGGTCTTCTCTAATCTTTAATCACAAACGGGCTGTCGCCCTCCACCAACTGAGCTATCCCGGCAAGGTCTTCTCTAATCTTTAATCACAAACGGGCTGTCGCCCTCCACCAGCTGAGCAAAGCCGGCTTTCCTATTCTACCCTCCCCTCTGGAGCGTGATGCGGCGCCTCGGGCGAGACGCCGTGGCGCGTGCGAAGCGTGCGTACCGTCTGCGTGAGCGTTCGCTCGAGCGCGCGCACCCCGATAAGCACTGCATGCGCGAACTCGTGCACGATGTACGCGCCGACGACCTTGAGGCGCTTGGTGAACTCGCCCGCATGAAGCTTGCGGAATGCGTGAACAGCATCGCCTACGTACACGTCGAGGCGCGCACGGGTAGCCTGAAGGACGCGCGTACCGCGCTTCTTCTCCACGGCCGTCAGGAACAGGAATCCGCCCAAGAGGGATGCGACGACGAGTATCGACGCGAGAAGAGCCATGCTCTAGCGAGCGGAGAAGCGCACGAACTTGGTTATCTCAACGCGCTCTCCGAACTTCTGCGAAGCCTCGGTGATGAGGTCGCGCACGGTCTTCGACTCGTCCTTGATGTACGGCTGGAGGGTGAGGACGCTTCCGGCGAAGTAGCTGTTCATTTTGCCGGCGAGGATCTTTTCTTTCATCTCCTCAGGCTTCCCTTCGACTTCTGCGGCGAATATTGCCATCGCGGCAGCTTTCTTCTCCTCAGGGATATCTGTCTCAGAGAGGTACTCGGGGGCGGTCGCCGCTGCCTGCATCGCTATTTCGCGCGCCAAGGCCGGGAACTCCGGGTTCTTCGCCACGAAGTCGGTCTCGCAGGATAGGACGATCATAGCGCCGATAGCGCCGTCATGAACGTAGGAGCCGATGACGCCGGCGCCGAGCTCGCGATCCGCCTTCTTCTCGGCTGCTGCGCCGCTTTTCTTGCGGAGCAGGACTTCCGCCTTCTCGACGTCGCCGCCCGCCTCTTCAAGCGCCTTCTTGCACTGCGCGACCGAAACGCCGGTCTTGTCGCGAAGCGCCTTGATCACGTCGATAGAGATTTCCATAGGTACAAAAGTTAACGAACGGTATAAGCGCACCAAGGAAAGGCTTACGCCTTTTTTCCTGTTTCGTAGGCCGCAGCCAATTCAGAAAGGACGAGCTTCACCGCATCGCGAGATGCATCGTTCATGACGATAGGGTACGCCGCGTCCTTCAGGTCGCAGTCAGAGGACATGAGCGCAATGACCGGGATGCCCGCCTTCTTCGCCTCGGCGGTCGCATGCATCTCATGCTTGGTGTCGACGATGACGAACGCATCCGGGCGCTTTACGAGGCTGGTGATGCCTTCGAGGCGGCCCATAAGGCGCTCGATCTCGCGGTCGATGAAGACGCGCTCGAGCTTCGTATAAAGCTTCGCGAGCTCGCCGCTTTCGCGCTTGCCCGTGAGGTCAGCGAGGCGGTCGATGCGCTTCTTTATTTCTGGGAAGTTCGACACGGTGCCGCCGAGCCAGCGGCCTGCGACAAACGGCGCGCCGATCTTGCGTGCGGTGTCGCGGAGGATATCGGAGATTTCGCGCTTGCCTCCGACGAAGAGGACGGTCTTGCCGTCGCGCGACAATGCGGCGATAGCGGCCTTCGCAGCGGCGAGCTGCGCATCGGTCTTCACGAGGTCGAAGATTTCGACCTTGGCCTTTGCGCCGACCACGTACGGCTTCATGGACGGGTGGCGGCGGCGCTTCAACTGGGCAAAGTGGGCGCCCGCCCCGAAAAGGCGGTCAACTCCAACTCCTGCCGACATATCGGTAGTCATGAAAGAGACTATACCTGAGGCTCTGCGAGGGCGCAACCGGGGGGTTATTCCCCGTCTTCGGCCGGGCCCACGCCCCCGTTTTCGGCCGCCGTCTGGAGGGACTCGACGATGGGGTCCAGGCCGCCGAGCATTATTTTGGGCAGATTATGCCAGGATTCCTTGATGCGGTGGTCGGTCACCCGGTCCTGGAGGAAGTTATAGGTACGAATCTTCTCGGAGCGGTCGCCCGTGCCTATCTGGCCTTTACGCTCTGCGGCATGACGCTTCGCTTCCTCTTCCTCATGCAGGGTCTCGAGCTTCGCCGAAAGGATTTCCATCGCTTTCTCGCGGTTGGCTTTCTGGCTGCGTTCGCTCGTCGAGCGTACGTCGATGCCGGTCGGCTTATGGATGAGACGGACGGCGGATTCGACCTTGTTCACGTTCTGTCCGCCCGCTCCCCCGCTCCGGGAGAACTCCATCTCAAGGTCCGCGGGATTCAGCTCGAACTTCGGCTTCGTGCGTATCGGAAGCGCGGCGACCGAGGCGGTCGAGGTATGGATGCGGCCTGACTTTTCCGTTACGGGCACGCGCTGCACTCGGTGCACGCCGGTTTCGTACCGCAGCGCGTCATAGGCGGGCTCTCCAGAAACTTCGAGCGTGAGGTCGTCGATGATCCGCACCGGCCACCGCTTCCCTTCGGCGAAATGGAGGTACATGTCCTTAAGCTCGCTTGCGAACAGCGTCGCCTCATCCCCGCCTGCGGCCGCTCGGAATTCAAGCACGACCGCCTTCGGCTTACTCTCTTCTTCACGCTCCTTTGCGAGGATCTTGTCGATATCGGTGAGGATTTCCTGCTGGCGCGCCTCGATGCGCTGGATGTCTTCCTTGGCCATCTCGATGAGGTCGGTGTCGCCCCCTGCGGCTGCCATCGCGCTTTCTTTCTCTGCCTCGATACGCTCGTACTCCTCCGCAAGGTATGCGGTCCGGTGGTTTGCCTTGAATTCGGCAGAGTATTCCATAGATAGTAGCGTAGCAGATTGTCGGCACTAAAAAGAAATAACCAGGATAGATGCGAGGCGCGGGGAGCTCGTATCTGGAGGCGTAGAAAACTACGATGACAGATACGGGCGGGACCCGCAACGACGCAGATGCCTGGTTATTTCTTTTTAGCAGCCCGCTGCTTGAACTTCTCAACACGCCCCGTCTTATCCAGCGTGCGATCCTCTCCCGTATAGAACGGATGTGATGCGGAAGAGATTTCGACTACCGCCTTCGGGTACTCCTTGCCCTCGTACTGGATGGTCTCCGTGGTCTCGATGGTGGAGCCCACGAGGAACTGCATGCCGGAAGCCAGGTCGACGAATACGACCTCGCGGTAATCTGCCGGGTGGATGTCTTTCTTCATAGTGGAGGGACTATATCAGAAACGACCCCGCCTGTGAAGGGCGGGGTCGTTTCCGGAAGAGGCCTAGAATTCGTCGAATCCTACCGTCACGTTCACGATGGCCGAACGGGTCGCTGCCCCGCTGTCGCAGCTTATGGTGAAGGTCGTCTGCTTGGTGATGGTCTGCACCACCGGCGTGCTCGTGGCGATGGTAGGCCCCGGCAACACGCCCGACGCATAGCCGTTTGAACCGGTCACCGTGCAGGATGTCGCCACCTGTGCAGCGCTCCACGTAAGAGACGTCGTATTGCTGGTTCCGGTCGTCTTCACACGGTCTGGGGACGCGAGAATGTACGCGGTCGGGTTCGTGACCGTGACGGTCGTGTTCTGGGTCACGCCGCCGCAGGTAACCGAGTAGTTAGTGCTTGCCGCCAAGGGGCCGGTTGAGGTGTTGCCTGAGGCCGCCCCGCCGGTAGCAAAGCCGGTGCCGGTGCACGAGCCCGCGCTCGAGCTCCAGGTCAAGGTCGCCGACTGCCCTGCCGCAATAGGGCCGTTGTTCGTGAGGCTCACGGACGGCGGATTCGGGCTTTCGGTCGTATCGCCCGCTCCCGAGCAGCCCGGGTCCGAAAGATCGGTGAGTCCGTCGCTATCGTTGTCGACGCCGTCCGAGCACATCGGGTTCGGGCTCTCGGTCGTATCGGCTGCGTCGGTGCAGCCGGGGTCGGCGAGGTCGACGAGGCCATCAGCGTCGTCGTCGGTCAAGTTCGCGCACTGCGGTCCCGGGTTCGGGCTTTCCGTGCCGTCGGTGCCGTCGGTGCAGCCCGGGTCGGCGAGGTCGATAAGGCCGTCAGCGTCGTCGTCGATGCCGTTTGCGCATTGCGGCACCGCCGTCACTGTCACGGTGACGCTCGAGGAGTTCGAACCGTTTATATTCGTGCCGGTATACGTGTACGTCGTGGTGGTGGTCGGTCTGACGATGGTGTTGCCGCCGTACGGCTGCGCGATGTTCTGGTCCGGATAGGTCACCTGCTGCGTATCGAGAAAGCAACTGCCGTAGACGGTTGCGGCAAGCAGCGACTTCCCGTCCGTAGATGCTTTCGAAAGATTGGCACTGTAGGTGCCGTCATTGAAGCCGCCGCCTCCGGTGTCAGGGTCGCATGTGAGATTGGATACCGTCTCCGTATGCGCAGGAATGAACGTTGTAAGGCTGAAATTCGTAGCGGTGAATGAGCCTTGGCGGAGCTGCCCGTAGCGCGAAAGCCAGGTGAGCGTGACGGGAGTTCCAGACGCCACGGTGATTGCCGTGCCGGTTGTGCCGTTTGCCGTTGCCGTAAGCGACGTGTCCGGAGGCGCCATGGTGCGGCAGGTCAGATAGTTATAGCGCTTATTGCCGAAGCTGTTTGCCGACTGCAAGTACCACCTGCTCGTCGCAGGGTTCCATGCCGCCATGCTGTTATTGCCGGGGGAGTCGAATCCTCCGAGAGACCACTCGGTGATATAGGAGCTCGGATCATACAGGTAGCAAATATGATTGCCGGTTGGCGAAGCCTGGTTCACCGCGTAGGTCGGATAGCCATGAGCAGCAGTGTAGGCGCCGATGCCGCCGTTCGCCGCCATGTCAGGAATCGTCTTTGCGTAGTAGTCGCGCCTGTCTACGGTCTTGTAGATAATGATGCCCGAGGACGGCGCAGGCGGCGCTACATATCCGGACTCGGTCGTGTCGGTCAGGCCGCTGCAGCCTGGGTCAGAAAGATCTTTGTAGCCGTTCGCGTCGTTATCGATATTGTCATGGCACTGCGTCACGTAGCCGGACTCAGTGGCGTCCGAAGCGCCCGAGCATCCAGGGTCAGAAAGGTCTGTGAAGCCGTTCCCGTCATTGTCGGTTCCATCCGAGCATTGCGTCGCGGGCGTGTACCCGGACTCGGTCGGGTCTGCGGCTGAGGTGCAGCCGAGGTCACTTGGGTAGTCAGAGACGCCGTTGCTGTCGTTGTCCACGCCGTCGTTGCACTGCGTTGTCGCTCCACCTCCTCCCCCGCCACCTCCTCCCCCGCCGCCGCCATCTTCCACCACGTTCGAGTTAAGGACCGCAAGCGTAGGCTCGGGTACGAGCGAAAAGAATCCGGCAAAAAGCGCCGCCGCGAGCACGAGACCGAATATGCGTAGAGGCGTCATGGTTATTGGGTTATTGGTAGCGTAGCGATCATGGTTGCGACCGGGAGCGTGCCCGGGAGCGCGTAGTACCGCGCTGCGCGCGTGCTGGTGCGGATGAATACATGGCTATCGTCAGCAAAGCCGGTGCGCATCGGGCTTCCGTCGCGCTCGAGATACCCGAGGTCTACTGGCGTTCCCGAGCCGTCAGGAGCAATGCGGTAGAATCGCACAGACGTATTCTCCGGAGACGGTACCGCAGCGAGCGTGCCAGTGGGTGAAATCGCGCCGAACGCGCCGCCCGTGTTGGCAAGTGGGAGCGCAATGCGTCGTGCGCCGGTAGCCGGATCGACTATGACTATCCCTTCAGGCGCGAGCGCAACGATCATTCCGTCTGCGAGAAGGCGCGGACTATAGCCGAGGCCGAGCGAGCGGATAGCGCGTGTAGCGGTATTGACCGCCACGAGCTGCGGATAGGTTGCAGCAAGCGGCGCGGCCGCAACCGGCGCGCTTGCAGCGCCTGGACCGCTCAGACTCCCGACTTCGTCCGGTACTGCAGCATCTGCGGTTTCGTCTCCTGCGTCAGAAGGAGCGGACGGCGGAGGGACAGGAAGAGAGGAGAAAATCATGACGCCGTCTGCGCGCATAATGAGATCGGCCTTGTTCGTGCCGCCGCTTACCAGGGCCATTACCGTGCCGTCAGAACGCGCGATTCCTGCAAGGATGCCTGGTTCTCCAGGAACTATCGCAAGAACGGCGGCTTCTCCCGGCGTTGCAGAAGACTCGACGCGTTCGGTAAGGATGAGGCCGTCATCACGCGCCTCCTCGCGTTTGAGCGCAAGACGGTTGCCTGCGAGAGAATACCGCTCCAATATCCCGTCTTCGACGAAGCCCACCGTGGTCCCTTCCGCCGGCAGCATGCCGACTACTTTCGTGAAGAGAAAATACTTATAACCGAAGAAGGCGAGTATCGCGAGGACAATCACGCCAATGGCGATGAACGCCGTGCGCGGCATGGTGGTTTTCATACCATCTATTGTAGTACGCGCGGAGTCGCAACGCGGGCGCTCGTGGGTACAAGCCGCACCGGACTATACTGCAAGGGATGATCGGCTTACCGCGCACTCTCGGAGCCTTCCTGGTCGCCGGGATGCTACTCGGGCTTGTTTTCCTGCTGTCGCCTTCGCCCTGTACGCCTATCCCCCAACAAAAGGCTGAGCGCGGCTCCCACGGCTTCCGCACATGGACCGGCGCCGACATTCAGAGCTTCACGCATGAGGGCGGAAGAATGTGTATCCCGGAAGGATGGGAAGCGGTGGGCGCCGAGCACGAGGGGCCCGGATGGGCCGCTTATGCCAAGGAGCGCACAGGAGTAATCGTGCGGAGCGCCGCCTTCGCATCCGTCACGCTTTCAGTTGAAGGAAGCGAGCAAGAAGTGGCGATTCTGTATCCCGTATCCAAGACGCGGACTGAAGATATCGCCGCGTACGAGACCATGGTGAAAGACGCATTCCGAAACGTCGGCGCGCTATTCCCCCGCGCACGGATAAAGAAAGACCATACCGTGCTCGTTACGGCCGGGCTCGGACGCACGCGTTCGGAAGATGGGAGCGTCTATCCCGACCCCGGGCCGGGCGCTACCTTTTTGATACTGCCGCCTGAAGACCCACGTGCCGAAGAGCTGCTCCTGCACGCGGTTGTCCATCTCTACAATCGCTTTACGGCGCCGCCGCCCGCAGCTTTTGCCGATGAAGGAATTCCTGCAAGCGATCGGGAAGAGATCGAGGCTTCCTGGGCGGAGACCGCGTTCGAATCCTCGCCTGTTCGGCGTGCCGCACGCATCGACTATCTCTACACCGTGCACCGTGCGGTCGCGAACAAGGATTTCTCGCTCATTCACGAAGCGCCGTTCAATGACGAAGCAGAGTTCACCGCGCTGCGCCCCGGAGTCGTGCTGCCGAAAGACGCTACATACATGGAAGAACAGTACGGCCACTACGTGCTGGCGCCGCTTATGATGACCGCGGTCGAAGCGCTCCTGCAGAAGTATGCGCCGGGGACGGATGTCGGCGCGTTGATTGCGCGCACCAATAGCATGCCGGGCGCGGAATTTTTTGCCGAGCTTGCCCGGCTCTTGCCCGCTGAAGAAATGCAGCGCGTACGGCGCTTTATGAACGGCGAAGAAGCCATCCCTTGGGAGCTCGTTGCAGAAGGAATGCGCTATTACGATACGCGGTAGGATTGCGCTCGCTTCCCTAGTTGTCTTTCAAGAAATCGATATCCTGCTGGAACTTATTTGCCTTTCCGATGACTGAATCGCCATACGCAGAAATTGCCCCTCCTGAGCACGCGCCGCCTGAATAGTACCGGCATGCGGCATTATGTTCGGCCGTGTAGCTTCCGCCGACCGCGCCCACGTCCTGAAGATACAATGCCGTGGCCATGATGGCGTGCTCGGCGTTCCAAGGATTGGTCGCTGCGACCCCGAGCGCAGCCTTGATCCGAGCATCGAAAAGCATCCAGGTAGATGGAATGAACTGCGTCGGGCCCATTGCGCCTCCGTACCCGCCCGGCTGCGGACACGAGACCGCGGTCGTGGACCAGTCCTTGCCCAACGCGTCGGTAATAGTTTTGAACGGCACCGTGTCGCGCGGCGCCTTCATAACGCCCGAGAACGGCGTGCCGGTATTCTTTCCCTTTCCGTCGCCCGTGGTGAGATCGGTGATGAGGCAGTTGCCGACGTTCGCACCGAGATCGGACTCCTGCGAGAGGATGGCGAGAATCAATGCGGCGCGCACGCCCGTCTTCCCTGCGGCCGCGACCGCATAGCGCGCCGCGTCGCCGAAGGCGATGGTGCCGGTGTCGCGAAGCGGGAACAGGCGCGCACGAATTGCGGCAGCCTGCGCTTGCCGTTCCGCGAGCACTTTCTTGTATGCAGCTTCCTCATTCGCCGTGATGGCCAGCAGCTGGTTTTTCTCAGCCTTGTTCTGGTCGATTGCCTGCTTCTTGGTTTCAACCACGTGGCGCGCGTCCGCAGCGGCGGCCTGCGCGTCCGCGAGCGCTTTGCGTTCTGCTTCGGTTTCGGTGCGGACGGTGCGTATCTGCGCGAATTCGTCGTGGAGCCCGGACTGCACCGTGACGATGTTGTCGACGTCTTCGAAGAGCGAGAACGCGCTGTCAGCGGCAAACGCTATCTCGACGAGCGACAGGTCGTCGACCTGG
Source organism: uncultured Candidatus Saccharibacteria bacterium (assembly GCA_964460875.1). GTDB lineage: Bacteria > Patescibacteriota > Minisyncoccia > Phycocordibacterales > Phycocordibacteraceae > C7867-001. The sequence goes on from CAYWQN010000009.1 coordinate 8,552, forward strand.
TCTTGGCGCCGCAAGAAGGACGCGAGCGAGTCATGGCCGTCCTCGATTTTCGCTGATAGCTCGTTGATGCGCGCGGTCTTCGTCGTTATCTGGCCGCCGATCTTGGTGATCTCGATGCTCTTCGCCTTTATCTGCGCCTGGGCCTGCGCTATCTGTGCGTTCAACGCCGACACATCGCCTTGGAGCGTGCCTTTTTTCGCCTGAGTGGCGGATATCTGGGAATTGAGGCCGGCTATCTCCTTCTGGAGCTCGTCGTACTGGCTTTTGAGGCTCGCGCACTCGCGCGGAGAGAGGCCGGGGCATTCGCTCGATGCGACGCTGTCTTCGGCGAACGCCGCATGCGCCATAAACGCAAGAAGTAGGGCGCACAAAGGCACGAGGGCCGCATATGAGAGAGGACGCTGCATCGGCATACAGTATATCAGAGCGAGAATCCGCCCGAATATGACAGAAAAACCGGCGTTCGCCGGTTGTTCCTGAATCAAAAGTAGATTTTTTACGCTGCTTCTGCGGCTTCCTCTTCGTTCTTGCCCTTCTTCTCCACTTCGATTGCTGCCATGTCGAGCGCAGAAGCCGGCGCTTCTTCCTCGACTGCGACTTCCTGGATGAGCGCGACCACCTGGTCTGCTTCGGCCTTCGACTCGACGCCCGTTGGGAGCTTCAAATCGGAAACGTGTATCTGAGCGCCGACTTCTGCAAGAACGGAAATGTCGACTTCGATTTCGTGCGGCAGGTTGGCGGGAGACGCTTCGATTTCGAGCTCGTGCAGGACCTTCACCAAGGATGCTCCTGCTTTTACCGCTGCGGATTCGCCCACATACGAGAGCGGGACGGCCACTTCCACCTTCGCGCCCTTCTCGATTGCATAGAAGTCGGCATGGCGCGGCACATTCGTCACCGGGTCGCGATCCACTTCGTGGATGAGGACCTGCATCGGCGTGCCGAGGCCCTGGAGGTCGATGACGGAAGATTCGCCAGAATCGCGGAGTATCTTCTCGAAATCGCGCGACGCGACTGATATGGAAACGGCTTCCTGCTTGGGGCCGTACACGACCGCCGGCATCACGCCGTCAGCGGCGAGGCCTTTGACGGCCTTTCCGGAGAGCTCCCGCTTGGTTGCGGACAAGGTAATAGTCATAATGAACGGCAGTATGCCCTAAAGGAGGCCTTCGCGCAAGAATCAGCGGCCCTGGGCAGCCCTTGATACCTTGGTAAGGCGGCTGAGGAATGCGTCGCGGGCTGCCGCGACGTTCTCATCCTTCCCGCCCCATACCTTTAATGCTTCATCCTGGAGCGCGCGGGCATAGGAGAACGTGAGGCCCCACGGGGCGTTCTTCCGCTCGGCTTCCTGCGCGATGGCGCGCAGGTTGTCGGTCGCCTGGTCGTTGCCCTGTCCGCCGGAGAGGAACACGACGCCGCCTATCCCCTTCGGAAGCGCTTCAAGCAAGGCGCCTACCGTGTCTTCTGCGACTTCTTCAGGCGCGTCGATGCGTCCTGTTCCCTTCCCGGACATCGCCATCGAGGTCTTCACGATGACGCCTGACGGGTCGACGCCGTGCTCGCCGAGCGCGGTGACGCATGCGGAAAGCGCTGCAGTTATCGCAGCACGGCTCCGAACGCGGCTATGCATTCCGTCATAGAGAACTTCAGGCTCCAACACCGGCACCATGCCTGCTTCCTGGACGCATCGAGCATACATGGCGAGCCGCTTTGCGTTCTCGACGATAGCTGGCGAGCTCGGGAGCGTGTCGCCTTCTATCTTCAAGACGGCGCGCCACTTGGTGAATCCGGTCGCGTGCGCGTCCTTAAAGCCATGAAGGCGTGCGGACAGCCCGAGCAAGCCCTTGGTGATGAGCTCGTCCGCGCTTTCAGGCATCGGCTCGGTGCCTTCATCTACCTTGATGCCCGGCACGATGCCGAGCGCGGAAAGATGAGCCGGGAAGGTCTTGCCGTCTTCGGTCGTCTGATCGAGCGTCTCTGCATACAGGATGACGCCTGAGAGGAACTCCTCGATGCCAGGGGTCGAGAGGTAGAGGGAGCGGTACTTATGGCGCATCGCCTCCCCGGTCTCTATGCCGTAGGCGGCGAGGCGCTTATCGGCAGTGCCGTTGCTTTCGTCTGCAGCAAGGAGTCCTTTCGGAGGATTGGTAAGCGCTTTAGCGGAAGATGAGAGATCGATCATGACGGCAATTCTATCACGCAGGACTAGAATTCCTCGAAGCGCGGCACGACGTTCACGACCACGTTGTCGCTTGCAGCGGCGCCGTCGCAGCTGATGGTGAAGGTGGTCTGCTTCGTTATGGTGCGGCTGACCGGTGTCGAGGTTGCGATAGTAGGGCCGGCGATAGCGCCTGAGGAGTAGCCGTCGGTGCCGGTCACGGTGCAGCTCGTCACCTGCGCGGCGCTCCAGGTGAGCGCAGTGGTGCCGTTCACGTTCACGCGGTCTGGCGTCGCGAGGATGTAGGCGGTCGGGTTCGTGAGCGAGACGGTCGTATTCGCAACCGCTCCTGAGCAGCTCACCGAATAGTTATAGGACGGCTGCGGCGGGTTCGTAAGCACGCCGGTCGAGACCGATCCTGAGGTCGCGCCGCCGGTGTTGAATCCGGTCCCGGTGCAGCTCGTGGCGCCGGTCGAGCTCCAGGTCAAGGTCGCGGCGTTTCCTGAAGTGATAGGGCCGTTGTTGGTGAGCGTTGCGGTAGGGCCTCCGACCGTGACCACGCCATCAGTCGGATCACTGTCGGCATCGCACTGCACCGTCACGTAGTTGTAGCCGCCGGTCCCGCCGCCCGTGTCGGCAGCCGTGCCCGGGCAGTCGGTGTCGCCGCCGCCGGTGAAGCTTCCGCCGCAGGTGCCCGTAGTGAGCGCATGCGCTGCGTGCACAAACAGGCTGCGGATGTTTTCTATGACTGTTTCAAGCGCGAAGCGCTCAGGAGCCTCGGCCTTCGCCGTGCGCGGCGAGAATACGGTGACACTCGCGGTTTTTGCGCCGGCCGTGGTGTACGTCTTCTGGACCGACGCGCTTGTTCCGGTGAGATTGTCGGTGCCGGACCATTCGTACACATACGGCGTCGTCCCGCCTGACGCGTTCGCCGTCCACGTAACCGCCTGGCCGATCGTTGCGTTCGCAGGCGATCCCGAGCATGAAGCGGTGAGGCAGGTATCGCTCACCGAGCCTGAGTCATACGAGTAGTCGGAGCCGGCGCCCGTGTTGCCGACGTTATTTATGGAGCTTGGGGGCTTCGCGACTGTTCCCGTGGGATTTGCAAGATAGGTGCAGGTCGTGGTGTACGGATCTTCGACGCCGATGCCGAACGGGCCGCGGTCAAAGCGCACTTCGCGGTTCCAAGTCGTCGCGGATCCTCCGGCGTGAGCGGCGCAGTCCATCGGGCGCGCAGCGCGGTCGGTCCAGCTTCCTGCAGAAGTTCCGCCCGTGTACCACTGGTTCAAATGGTAATCGCTTGCGCCGCACGAGAGCGCGACGGTCGCCTGCGCGACGGCGGGCGGAACGGCGGTCCCTGACGCCGAGCGGAAGTACCCGGTTTCGTTGCATGCAGGGAACTGGGTCTCGCACCGCCCTGACTGCGCGACTGGTTTTGACACCGTCCCGGTAGCGCCGGTGATGCCGTAGCATTTAATCATCGCCAGGTCGCAACCCGCGTCTCCGCAGCGATACGGGAAGCGGCTAATGGATGCATTCCATGCGCTGTAGCCTTCAGTTCCTGCAGCGGAAGCGCAGAGGTCTCCCTGCTGGCCGTTATCCGCTACCTCTTCCTGATATATCACCACTGACGTGCCGCCCGTCCACCATTCTCCCGAGGCCCAAGTTCCGCTGCCGGAACCGCTTACTGAAGGCTGGCACGTAATGGAATAGCCGGTCGTTGCGCCGGGCGCCACCGTGACGCTTCCGGAAGTTAATCCCCCGGTCGCGAACTGTTCGCTTTCGCAGGAAACCGCGTTCGATGACGTCCAGGTAAGAACGGTGCTTTCTCCGGGCGAGATAGCAGCGGGGCTTGCCGTAAGGGTCGCAGCAGGCGCGGTCGAGGAGACCGTCACGGTCCTGCTTTCTGATACCGAAGGCGTCGGGCCGGATACTGCGCAGTAGTACACGTCGGTCGCGACGATGCAGGAAGCGCCGTTGCCGCCCCCGCTCGTGTTCACTTTGCAGTGCTTATCGGGAGGATTCGTACAGCTGCCCGAGGTCTGCGTGCATTCCGGCATACTTGAGTACGGCCGGTTGTGGTCGGTCCACGGACAAGAAAGATCCGTGAGATCGCTGCTTCTATACTGCCAGGTGCCGGTGCCCGTACCCGACGGCCCCGTGCAGGTGATGGTGTAGGTCGTCGTCGTGGTCGGGTTCACGGTCTTCGAGCCTGAGATTGCGCCTTCAGTGTCGAACTGCGTTGACGAGCAGTAGTCGGCATTCGTCGCCGCCCAGGAGATGGTGACTGCGCTTCCAGAGGAGACCGCATTCGGAGTCACCGTGAAGCTCGTGATGGCGGGCGGAGCGCTGTAGGTCACCGTGACCGTGGCTGACGCTCCGGGAGACGTGCCGCCTGCTCCCGTGCAGGACACGCTGTAAGTGGTCGTATTCGCTGGCGTTACCGAAACGGAACCGAAGGTTGCGTTGCCGGTTGCAAATCCGGTTCCGGTGCAGGAGGTCGCATTCGTCGAGTTCCAGGTGAGCACCGATGAGTTCCCGGAGTTTATCGACGCTGGCGAGGCAGAAAGCGTCGCGGTCGGCGCCGGGTTTGCGGGCGTATAGGTAAGGGAATACATGCCTGCATTACTGGTGATACCCGAGCCGCTATGGAGGGTATAGGTGATGTCCCATGACGTGCTTCCTCCCCCGAGCGCAAGCACGGCCGCGGCCGCGTTCTGATTTCCCCCGCCGTCGTCAATCGTAATGGTGCGAACGGCGTCTATGCAGTAGCTGCCGTTGTTGTAGTTTGCTGGAAGATTCGTGGGGTCGAGATATGCCCACGCGAGCGTCGTCCATGCAGGCGCGCTGCCCGTGCCGCTGCTGCCGCCGAGGCTCGCGACCATTGGGCCGGTGCAGCGCGAGCCGGACGTCGTTATCGCGCCCGTTGCGGTCGGCGGATTGTTATACACGAATGCATGCGCGGAAGGAGCTGCGACTATGAACGCGAGAGCAAGTGAAGCGAATACGGCGCGTTTGGTGAGAAGAGTCATGGTGCTGATATTACTTGGCGGCAGGAGCCGGAGTGGACAATGATGCGGCGCCTTTGGGCGTCACGGCTTTCTCGCCCACTTCGTAGAGCAGGAAGCTGTCCGGATTGCCCGTATGCAGCACGATGGTCGACGGACCGATCGCTGCGCCGGCGATGGGATATGCCGGAAGCGCAGGCGGCGCAAACGACGCGACATAGGAGACATACGCGCCTTCATACGTCACCGAAAAGACGTCGTAGGCGTTCGTTACCTGGTTGTAGAGCACGGCGAGCGTACCGTCTGCGGAGACGAAGGAAGATTCGGGCGTGAGCGATGTGCGCTCGATGAGCGTCATAGTGCTCGTGGCCGCGCTCTGCCAGACAAGGCCTTCCTTTGTAATGGCAAGTCCATGGCCGTCTGGGTATACCGCGCGACCCGGCTCAAGCCCGACGGGCGCGTCGATGGCCGCTACCGCAGAGCCGGTGAGCCCGTACCAGCGGTACATATCGTTTTCATACAGTACGAAAGGCTGCGCCTCGCGCGCGCCATGCTTCATGCCGTACGCCCAGTAGAGGGTTATTGCAGTAGCGAGGAAGAACAGCACGACGACGGTGATAATAAGTTCTTTCTTTCCGGTGTCAGGGTGCGCGCTTATGGAGCCAGGCGCTCCGACGGGTTGCTCGGTAGTCATACCTTCATAGTAGCAACCAGCAGAAGCAGGGCCTGCCGTGCGTGTGCACAACAGCCGGGCGCACGCCTGCTACACTCATTCCTATGAAATCCTTCGACTTCCTCGCCGTAGGCGACATTGTGACCGAGCCTTTCATCCGGCTCCATGAGGCGAGCGTGCATTGCGACATAAACAACGAAGCATGCACCATATCCATGCGCTGGGGCGACAAAATCCCCTACGAGTCCGCGGAGATCTGTCATGCCGTTGGGAACTCCCCGAACGCGGCGGTAGCCGCCGCAAGGCTCGGCCTCTCGACTGCTATCGCAACCGATATCGGGTCCGACGATATCGGCAAAGGCGACGTTGCGCAGCTAAAAAAAGAAAAGATATCGACCAAATACGTACGCACGCACAAAGGCATGGTGAGCAATTACCACTACGTACTTTCGTACGAGAGCGAACGCACCATCCTCGTGAAGCACGAGGAGTACCCGTATAGGTTCCCCGACATGCGGCCGGCGCCTCGCTACATGTATCTTTCGTCCCTTGCGGCGAACTCGCTTCCCTACCATAAGGAAATCGAAGCGTACCTCGCAAAAAATCCGGACGTATACCTCACTCTCCAGCCGGGCACCTTCCAGATGAAGCTCGGCGTCTCCGAGTTGAAGCCTCTCTACGAGCGCGCGAACCTGCTCGTCATTAATAAGGAAGAGTCGGAGCGCATCCTCGGACTTCCGGAGACCGGCGGCGACATAAAAGACTTGTTGCAAAAAATGCATGCATTCGGTCCGAAGGCGGTCATCATCACCGACGGCCGCGCAGGCGCCTATTCCTATGACGGCGCGGAGATGCTCCACATCCCGATGTACCCCGATTCGCGCGAACCCAAAGAGCGCACAGGCGCAGGCGACGCCTTCGCATCAACGGTAACGGCGGCGCTCGCGCTCGGAAAACCATTCCGCGAAGCGCTCTTGTGGGGACCCATTAACTCAATGGCCGTCGTGCAGGAAATCGGCGCGCAGAAGGGTCTCCTCTCGCGCAAGGAAATTGAGGACTTTATCGCCAAGGCTCCGGCCTCCTACGCGGTTTCCCCCCTGTAAGAACTGTCAGATGTCCAGGTTTTCTTACCCTCTGACGTGGTCCAATCCGTAAACCTCCACCACTTCGGAATGAACGTGAAGGCCACTGCTTCCGGGTCGGGCGCACCGGAATTCTTTTCCGGGAATTTACCGAGGTAGACCGCGTCGAACTGCTCCCTCTCTACAGGATTCAGCAGGCGCACCTCTCCGTCTGCCTGAAATGATTTCATATCCTCTTCGCTCACACCGATGACGAAGGACGCCTGGCTCAGAGGTCTTCCGAATAGCGGTTCGCATTTTCGATAGGAGCGATGGGTTCTGAATAAGAAGTTCCCCGATGCTTCGTTGTACGCAAAATGCACGGTTGCGCCATGCAGCGACGTATCAAGCATGGAAACGGCGAGCACTCCGATGCGCTGGCCGGTAAGATACTCGAGAATATGTTTCTCCATAACCATTGCTGCTTAAGCGAACGCTAGATTTTCTTTCCTTCGTCCGCGATGTGGCGCGGGGACAGGCCGTAAAAATCCATCAGCTCGTCCGGCTCGCCGGACTGTCCGAAGACGTCCTGGATCCCCATGCGCTCGATGCGTATCGGGTAGTTGAGAGAGAGGCATTCAGCGACTGCGCTGCCGAAGCCGCCGGCGACCTGATGCTCTTCAACGGTGATAACGCGCTTTACTTTTTTTGCTGCAGCGATAGCTGCCGCGTCATCGAACGGCTTTATCGTGTGGAAGTGGAGGACGATAGAGCCGGTTCCCTCCTCTTCGAGAAGCTTCGCCGCCTGCAGGGTGCGGTACGCAATGGAGCCCGTCGTGAAGAACGCTACCTGAGGATTTTCAGATTCCCAAAGCGTAAGCGCTTTTCCGATTTCAAAGGGAGTCTCGGCGGTTGTGAACAAGGGTTCTGCCGCGCGCCCGAAGCGTATATAGCAAGGTCCCGGCAGCTTTGCCGCCGCCACGATGCACTTGCGGCCCTCCTCTGAATCTGCCGGCACCATGACGGTCATGTTCGGGAGCATGCGCATGAGCCCGATGTCTTCAAGCATCTGGTGGGTCGCGCCGTCAGGGCCCGTCTGTATGCCCGCGTGCATGCCGCCTATTTTGACCGGCTGATGATTCAGGGCTGCGGTCGTGCGAATCTGCTCGTAGCTCCGGCCGGGAGAAAACGCAGCATAGGATGCGATGAACGGAATCTTGCCGGCTGCCGCCATGCCGGCGGCGACCGTTGCGAGATTCTGCTCAGCGACGCCTACCTCTATATAGCGGTCGGGGAATTCCTTCTGAAACCACGCGGCGCGCGTGGAGTCGCCGAGGTCCGCCGAAAGCACGACAACATTCGGATCCGCCTGTCCGGCCTCTACCGTGCCCTTGCCGAACCCGTCGCGCGTCGGCTTTGTATCGATATCGTCCGCGAATACCTTTGCGGAGAGTTTTGCGTCGGGATTGATCATACCGTTTTATTTAGAGCTTGGATAAAAGTTTCAGATACGAGGCGCGGGAAGAGGATTTCTGAAGGCGTACTCACAGTACGACGAAAGAAATCCGAGGGACCCGCAACAAAGTAGATGGAGCTTTTATACATGCTCTAGGATTTCTTTGATAAAGCGCTCGCCTTCTTCGGGAGTGGGCGGCTTGCCGTGCCACTTATAGTCGCCTTCGATTTCTTTCACTCCCTTTCCTGGAATAGTATTCGCGAGAATCAGGGTCGGCATGTCGGCGATCGCTTTCGACTCTTCTATGGCGTCATTAATCTGGCGGATGTTGTGACCGTCTATCTCGATGACGTGCCAGTTGAATGCCCGGTACTTATCCGCGAGCGGCTCAAGCGGCATGACGGTTTCCGTATTGCCCTCGATCTGGATGAAGTTGCGATCCATGATCTGCGTCAGGTTCGCAAGCTTGTACTTGCCCGCAAACATCGCACCCTCCCAAGTGTTGCCTTCCTGATGTTCGCCGTCGCTCGTTAAGCAATAGATGCGGTTTTTTTTGCCGTCCATACGGAGCGCAAGCGCCATCCCGGCAGCCTGCGAGACGCCCGAGCCAAGAGGCCCTGAGGTGGTTTCCATTCCCGGAAGCTTCTCGCGCTCCGGATGTCCTTGGAACCGAGAGCCTAATTTTCGAAGCGTCGTCTCTGCTTCCTCCACGGGAAAGTATCCGGCGTGTGCCATGGTCGCGTAGCGCACTGGAACGATGTGGCCATTTGAGAGCACGACGCGGTCGCGCTCTTCCCAATCCGGGTTCTTCGAATCATGCTTCAGGCTGTGGAAATAGAGCGTAGAGAATACGTCTGTCATGCCGAGCGGACCTGCGGTGTGGCCGGACTTCGCAGCGACGAGCATGCGTATGATGCTCGCCCGTACAAGCTTTGCCTTTTCTTCTATATGCGAAATTTCTTCTTCGGTGATATGGCTCATACAGGTAGTGATTCTAATGCGCGCACTGCAGCAACAGGGTCTGCTGAACTCAAGACGTAGGAACCGGGCGCAAGCCGGGTCGCGCCCGCAGCCACCAGGCTCGGTGCAGTATCCAGATTCACGGCGCCGTCTACCTCGATTATAACATCGGGGTATGCTTCGCGGACTTCGCGTATCCGATCGAGAACTCGTGGGTCAAACGGCTGTCCCTGCACCCCGATGATCGCAATACCCATGAGCTGTATTACGCTCACGCGACCGGCATAGCGCTCGATAGCCGAAAGCGGCGTCGCAACTTCAAGCGATATGCCCAGTTCCATTTCCCTTCCGGCTGCGGCGACGCATGCATCGAAATCATGCTCGGCCTCGACGTGGATGAGCGCGCGCGTCGCTCCTGCCGCAATCCAGTCCGGAATCATGGTCTCGGGATGATGCGCCATGAAGTGCACCTCATATGCCATCGCTCCTTTGCAGGGAAGCTCTTCCTCGCCTGCGACGATGCGGTCGAAGATGGCGCGGTCGGCAGGGTCTTCGTTCAAGGGCCACGAACGCGAGGGTACGAACGCTCCGTCTGCCACATCTATCTGGAACCCCTTCACCGCGCCCTGCACTTTTTCCATCTTTTCTTTCAGTTCCGCGAAGGTTGGCGCGGGAAGTGATGGAAATATTTCGATGGCCATTGCCGACATTCTACCCGTTCAACGCTCAATGCAGAAATCCGCCCAATCCATGCTCTACGAGTACCGGCCGTATTCGTCCGCTAATGTCTCAAACTTATGCAGCTGCTCAAGCACGTCCGGAGCCCCGAGGAGC
>CAYWQN010000009.1:18711-27050 GCA_964460875.1 uncultured Candidatus Saccharibacteria bacterium
GAGGAGCGCTGAGCCGATGCAGAGCCTTCCGACCCCGAGCGCGAGAAGCTCAGGCGCCGACTCAAGGGAAACTTTTCCTGAAATCTGCAAGCTCATCTCCGGGTGCGCTTTTCGGAAGGCGGTGATTTTCCGGAGCACCGCCCGGTCGAACGAGCGTCCCGGCGCGTTTATGGCAGGCGCGCTCATGAACTGCACGAAATCTATGGAGCCGAGGTGCGGCTCGAGGACCGATGCATCAGTTTCGATATTAAGCGCGACGCCGAACGATAGGAGATCCGGCGCGAATCCCTTCTCATGCCCGTAGCTTGTCGCGAGCAGGTCGATGAGGCTCGCAAGATTCCGTACGCTCTCGATATGCACGAGGATGCGGCTCGCGCCCGCGTCTATCCAAGGACCGACCATCGCTTCGGGGTTTTCAGCTGTTATGTCCACCTCAAATGAAAAATGCCCAAGCATGGGCATCGGTCCACCGGTCTTAATTGCTGCGAGCTCGGCCTCTTCAGCGTACGGCCAGGACGGGGGCTCGGCGAAGCGTCCGTCCAGAGTCGCTATCTGCACGGTGTCGAATAGTCCATCGAGTCGCGTCAGCGTCTCGTCGAGCGCTTTGCGCGTAGGAACGAGCACGGTCGGGACGACGATGCTCATACGCCCGTTACGGGTTGGATTGGCAGCCGTCTTCTACCCACGCCGCGCCATCAGCGACGCTTTGGCCGCCGCTCGAACCCACGCATATCCAGCGGCCGGCGCCCGCAACGATGCTTGCATACGGAAGGTACGCCATGATGCTGTACTTGGTAGTCGAATTGGGGCTCGTGGTCTGAAAGAATACGCAAGAATCCGAGGCGCCGCATCCGGCAGTCGCGCTCGATCCGACAGATGCGGCGGCAACGAGCTTCTTGCAGACAAGTGCCGCCTGCGTGGCGAACTGGCCCGTGAACGTCCCGCACGCGCTATTGGCGTCTATCCAAGGCCCTGGCGTACCGACGCCGCCGCTCTTTATGGCCGTATAGGTTCCGCTATTCGTGCGTTCCTGCTCCATGATGGTGCGCAGCTGATTCGCCTCCTGGCGCACCGTAGCGTCGGCGCTCTTGAGTCGGGCGGTCTGGAGCGAGGAAAGCACGACGCTCGAGAGTATGCCGATGATCGCGACGACCATCAGAAGCTCGATAAGGGTGAAGCCGCGGGACGTGGTCATAGCTGTATCTGTGCTTTGGTCGGAACCGGAGGCTTTTCGTTTCCGTGCATGAAGAAATAGCCGGAAAGCGCCAGCAGGATGATTGCAATGATAAAAAGGACTGCCTGCGCTGCGCCGGAGGTTTTCACGAGCCCGGTACCCATCACAAGACGTATGAAAAACGACTCCCGCTTTGCGCCCCGCCCGGACGATGCCGGCTCATTGAATTGGACTCCCATATAGATGGAAGTATACCGTGCTCAGGAAGCGCGATTCTCGGCCCTGTGGGCAGCCCCTACCCGAGCTTCGCGACCCGAGCTTCGTGACGTCCGCCTTCAAACGAGGTGGTAAGGAATATGCGAATCGCTTCTTTGCAGTCCTCCTCCGTGAGGAATCGGAACCCAAGCGAAAGGATGTTCGCATCATTGTGCTTGCGGGAAAGCCGGACAATGTCGAACCCGTCTTCGGCGCCGGCGGCGCCCGTTATATCAATTGCAGAGACCGCGCTCGTGCGCCCATGGAATACCGCAGCGCGCGCGCCGGAAATCCGGTTTGCCGCCATCGCTTCCCCGTTCCCAGAGCCGCCGCCGATGATGCCCACACTGCCCTTCGTTTCTGCGACCTTCTTCGCGCACGGAAGCATGAAGTCCGGATAATCGTCCGCAGCGTCGTACGTTAGAGCGCCACAGTCTTCGGCGTCATGCCCAAGTTCATTTTGTACAAAATCAATAAGCTTCTGCTTCATCTCGAACCCTCCGTGGTCTGCGGCAAAAAATATTTTCATACGTACTAGTTATTTCGTAAATTGTAATGTACCGAGAATGCCTGCAAGCCACGTATCAAGTGCACGATACGTCGTTACTTCATACAAGTACCCGTTATGAATAAACCAAACTTCGGAAGAGTCGCCGATTATCGGCGCATGGCTTTCGAAATGCACTGCCTGGATACCGCCCGGCAGAACGATTTGTACTGCCTTTTCCATCGGCGCCCCTGCGAGGTCCGCCTTGATGCGCTCTCGCGTTATGGTCGTCTCCGTATACGGCACGATGAAAATTTGAAATCCTTTTTCTTCGCCTTCTTTCTGGAATACCGCGGTCATCGCGCCGGAGCCGTTATCAAATTCCTGGAGCGCAAGCTCAGCGGGATATTGAAGCGAGAGTCCGTACGCAGAGTTGCTATATCGCGCGGTGTCGACATTCACCGGCTGCGAAGCGCCGGAGCGCAGAGGAGCGAGATTGCCTGCAATAGGCGCAGGCGAAGGATGCAAGAAAATTGAAACGCAGATACCGCCAAGAACGGCGCCCGCAATGAATGTTCCGAGTAGTACGCTGTATTTCATGTCACGTAGTATAGCGTCCGGCTAGTAGAGCCAAATGCCCCGAAGGTACACATTGCCTAGAAGGTATATATGACGGGTCGTCGGAGGAACGTATGTATAGGTGACGGCAAGGTAGGGGTCTTGGGAAGTTCCAGTCTGCTCGGAGGACGAAAAAGTCACCAAGCTGCTCAGACTGACATCGGTTCCGGTAGACATAACGGTGTTCGTCGTGTCGTGGCCTTCGCGTATGCCGAGGCAGGTTATTCCTGTAGTCGCACTGCAAGCGCTCGCCGAGCCTGCACTTTTAATCCAGCTGAGCCCGGTCGCGTTCAGGTTGAAGACAAGGTACGCGCTCGCTGTCACGGACGTCACGTCCTTACGTTCGCCGGTCGCTATGCCTTCGGTTGGGCTTGTAATGGCCCCGCACTGGTCGTAGTCAGTTGTCGTCAAGGTCGTGTGAGTACCTTGCGAGGTTTGAACCACCGTAAGGTAATCGAGACCATCGTTAAGGGTATTGTCCTTGGTTGTCGCGTACACATTCAGTGTTGCGGCCGTCACGGTGGAGCCGGAAGAAGGTATGCTGGAGGTATCGAAAGGCAGGTGCGCCCGATCAATATTACAGGCGCTTATGGACAAAAACGAGCTGTTGGCTGTGGTTGATTGAACCGTGAAGGTTGTCGCTACTGCAGAAGCGCCTTGGCCGACCGTCTCGTTATGCAAGGTCGTCCACTGCGTCGCACAGTCATTGGTAAGACCGCCACCCGCTGCTGCTGCTGAGGTAAAACCATCACCTGCGTCCGCAAAAGGGGAAATGCTGTCTGCGTATGCCTTTTGCCAGAAAAGCGCAGCAAGCGGATTCTGCCGGCGCGCGCTATCGAATGCCATCTTCGTGGTGGTCGCGGTCTCGCGGTAGTGCCATCCGTCTTCGCTTTTTGAGAATTGCGGCTCGGGATACGCGATGAGCTGGTTGGTAACGCGCTCTTCCGGCGTCCCTTCGCGCTCGACCGCTATGCGCCGTGTATACGAGGACTCGGTACGGAGCGCGACATTCTCGTCCGGCGCGAGCGTTTCAGGAAGCCGGGCTCCGACATAGTCGTAGCGGACAAGCTCCTCTCCGTCTGGCTCGGACGGAAGTACCGTATAGGCGAGGATATCGCGGGATGCAGCAGAGTCGGAAACCAGTTCCTTAGAAACCGCAGGAGGGAGTGCACCCGCGCATAACGCGATACCGAACGCGAGCGCGCATAGGAAAAGCGCGTTAGCTGTTTCCCGCCTTGATGGCATGTTCAATAAGCGAATGCGTGTATCCCGCTTCGTTGTCGTACCAGGCGAGCACTTTCACTAACGTTCCATCGACCACCCGCGTCATCGCAAGGTCAGCGATAGATGCGTGCGGATTCCCGAGAATGTCGGAAGACACGAGCGGCTCCTCAGTCACGGAGAAGGTAGCTTTCCAGCGGTCCTCGCCGGCAGCCTTCTTCAATGCTGCATTCACTTCCTCCACCGTAGTTGCATGTTTTGCAACAAAGGTAATATCGGCGATAGAGCCTGCAGGGACCGGGACGCGAAGCGAGATGCCGTCGAACTTTCCTTCCAAGAGAGGGTACGCTTTCGTCACCGCAATAGCGGCACCGGTCGATGACGGTACGATGTTCTGCGCGGCTGCGCGTCCTTCGCGAAGGTCCTTCTTTGAGGGGCCGTCGACGAGCGCCTGAGAAGCCGTGTATCCGTGCGTGGTCGAGAGAATGGCGCGTTCTATGCCGATAGCTTCATCGAGAATGGCAATGACTGGAGAGGCGGAGTTGGTGGTGCAGGACGCATTGCTCGTCACCGGGCAGGTGCCGAATTTCTCCTCGTTCAGTCCCATGAGAATGGTGGCGCCGATGGAGTCGTCGCCTTTTGCGGGCGCAGAAATCACTACATGCTTTGCGCCTGCATCGATATGCGCTTTTGCTTTTTCGTAATCGGTGAAAAAGCCCGTGGACTCAATAGCAACGTCGATGTCCATATCCTTCCAAGGAAGCGCAGCTGGGTCTTTTTCTGAGACAAAGGCTACTTTTTTCCCGTCTATGACGAGTCCGCCATCTTTTGCAACAACGTCAAACGGCGCCTGCTTATATACCGTGTCGTACTTCAGGAGGTAGGCGAGGCTTTCGAGGCTCCCGAGGTCGTTTACCGCGACCACTTCCAATTCAGAACGCCCGTATGCCTGGCGCACGAACGCCCTTCCAATTCTGCCGAATCCGTTTATCGCAACGCGTAGCTTTTTCATATGGGCGCATTCTATCACGGCGCAAAACGGCCTTAATCCGCGTAGTTATAGACGAGGCTCGATACCTGTGCGATGGACTTTGCCAGAGTATCAAAGTCGCGGCCGCGCATCATGACGCACAGAAGATAGGGGTTCCCCGGCACGTATACGATGCCGCAGTCATGGAGCTGGTTTATATCTGAATTGCCGAGCGAACGCTCGCCGAATTTATGAGCCACGGTGATATTTTTCGGAACGCCCGCGACAATGCCCTGGGTAAATGCAGATTCGGAGAGTATGGAGAGAAGCTCTTCAGACGCGCTTCTATCAAGATAGGTGGCCGTGTAGAGGACGCGGAAGAACGACGCATAGGCACGGACGTTCGTCGAATAGTCGGATCCGGAGACGGGACTCTCGATGCCGAGATGCGCATAGGTATCATCGAGCGCATCCATGCCTACCGTCTCAGCCAGAAGATATGCGGCATTGTTGTCGGAATTCGCGATAGTGGCGCGCACCAGCTCCCTTATCGTGTAGGACTTCCCCGGTTCTATGACGGGCGCTTTGAAATATTCTTCGGGAGAGGGCGCTCCGGTGTACGAAATACTCCTATCAAGAAGCGCTGGGTCGTCTTCAGCTGCGCTGTACACGCTCATCGCAAGGGGCACCTTGAGAAGGCTTCCCGGCGTGAAGCTCTCTCCTTCGTTCACGCCGAACCACGGCCCGTCATGGAGCTCGCGGAAATACACGCCCGCGTCGATGACGCTCCCGTCAGCCTCGAGGCGCTTCACGAGTTCCGCTACGCGGTCATGGAGCTCGCGGCTCTTCCCTGCTTCAAGCGGGTTGTATTCCGTGTCCGCGCAGGTCAGTAGCGGATTGATGAATTCGTATTTTTCGCCGGGTTCGTAGAGGTTGCGCAGCGTCGCACTCGGGTGCAGGAGCGCATATCCCCAGACCGCGATTACGGTCGCGAGTACGCCGGCGATAAAGCTGCCGAGGCGTCCTTCGAGCAATCGAGCCAACCGTTTCATCATGGTCATAGTATATGCCGCTCTGGATTACGGCGCAGGCGGCGTCCCACCGGTATCAGCCGGAGGCTCGGGCGCAGGCGGCACTTCCGGAGCGGGCTCCGGAGCGCTCGGCTGCTCTGAAGGCGGCGCCATCCGTAGGTGGAGTCGTCGTGCCAGGGTTCGAGGGCGGGGTCGAAGTCCCGAGTATCGTGGTCGTCGTGCCGTCAGGATTAATGATGATGATGCTCGTTGAGTGCCCCACTTCGTGTTCAGGAGTCGTCGTCGCATAGTCGGGGGTCGAGGTCGCTATCTGCCCCTTCGTCTGGACGATGAAGTAGTCGAACGTAACATCCGCCGTCTGAGCTTCGGCCAGATGGACGCGGAACGAGCCGTCCGCCTTATCAGAGAGGTACCAGTTCCCCGTGACCGGCGAGGTCATAGTGATGAACACCTGTGAGGTAGGGGTCGCGTACGGGTTTGAGATTTCAACCACCGTGTTGCCCGCAAGCACGCTGCCTGAGCCAGCCGAGGAATTTCCTGCGGAGTCCGCGGCAGCGACCCAGCGCGTGCCCACAAGCGTCGTTACCTGCGCGATGCCCTTCTGCACGTAGATATCGATAGTGTGGAAGAGATCGGTGAGCGCTGCGAGCGAGAAGGACATCGGCGTCGAAGATGCCGTACCTGCTTCAAGGGCGGCAAGGCGCTCGGCGAGCGAATCCACCTTGAGGTCGGTCGCATTCACTTTCGCCGCAAGCGCCTGCACGCCGGCCAGAGTGAAGGTCGAGAGCTTGTAGATGTCGACGCCCTTGCCGTCGAGCGAGAGGACTTCTATAGGCGCCTCTTCCGCGATGAGGCCGAGCCGGAGCGGATTGTTCTTGCTCTCCATCTTGTAGCGGTACTCAGCAATGCGCAGGTCGCCGATCTGAGAAAGGATGTCCTCGGTCGATGAGGCGTCGAGATAGCTGATGTTCGTCTTTGCGGTCTTCGTCGACGTATTCACGAAGGAAATCGCCGCGATGTCGCCATACACGTCGAGCGTGTGATTCGGAGACGTTGTGCCGATGCCGACGCGGCCCTGGGAGTCGACGCTTATAGCGGCGGTCGTCGTACCCTGATAGAAGGACTTCAAGGTCGACGTGCCGGTCAGAGCGCCAGAAATATTAAGCGCACGGTTTTGTTCCTGAAGCGCTGAAATGATATAGGGAGTGAATCCTGCGTAATTAAGGCTGTATACACCGCTATCGCTCGATACGAGATCAGGGAAAATCGTCATGACTTCCTGAGCGATGAAGCCGGAGTGCTCTGGACTGCCGTTGTTCTCATTGAGCCAGTTGTACATCACCGGGTTGAGCTGCATAAGCGAGCTGTATGCCGGATCGATGCCGATTACATTCTTTTTATATCGAGCATCCGAAGTACACTGCAACGCAGTCGTAGTCGGGTTGATCTTACAGAAGCCGGTTGCGTTCGCGAATATCGCAACACCGTTAGTTGCAGCAAGCTTGTTGCTACCAACGATGAGTATTGTTGAGGTTGCTCCAGCACCGCCTGACGTTGTCGTGCCGATACCGACCACGCCGTTACTGAAGACCGCAAGACTCGTAGTCGCATTGTTCTGGATAGCGAATTGCGGACGATCAGTTGCTGAGGTAGTGGAGCCTATAGAGAACGTCGCCCACGGCGTCGAAGTGCCGACGCCGACGCGGCCGTTAGAAAGGAAGGTCAGGGCCGGCAAGGTCGACGTCGCGAACGTCGTCGGCGACGACGTGCCGATATAGAGGTTTCCGTTTATGGAGCGGAAGTTCCATGGCGCCTGGGTCGATGAGCCGTCGGTCAAGGTGAGCTGCGGCGCAGTCGAGGACGCTACCGTGAGCGCCCACTTTGGCGTTGTCGTACCGATACCGTGCCAAACGGCGTCCGTGAGCGTGTCGCCCGCCGTACCGAAGGTGAGCGTCGTTGCGCCCGTACCCTTGATGGATGACGAGTTCTCGAAGACAAGGTTTGCGGTAGATCCGGTGATACCGATATGGACATCGCCTCCTGGGACACCGATGGTGACCTTCTCATTGTTCGTGGTGGTATCAACAGAGATGAGCGGCACGCCGAGCGTTGAAGAAGTAGCAAGTGTCCATGCTGATGTGAGGTTGTTGGCGATAGTGGTGGTTGCGCGCGCTGCACCAAAGGAAGTAAGTGCTGGGAACGTAAGCGTAGTGCCGTCATATGCGGAGTTTGCGACTGCACCGAAGGTAGAGCCGTTGACGCGGTACTGGAGTTCAGTACCTGAGCCTGCAGGTGAGCCACCACCTGAGGTACCGCAGGCGCTTCCTGTGGAATACAGTTCGCCGAATGCGCTGAACTGTGCGCAGCCTGCGGTAGATGTCGAGATAGCGAAGGTGCCAGTGTTAGAAGAACCAACGGAAAGGAGCTTCCAGGGAGAAGTTGTGCCAACACCCACAAGGCCGGTACCAGTAATGCGCATTGCTTCAGCGTTATTCGTAACGAAGTCCATGCTGCCGAGCGAACCAGTCGAGTTGTTGTTGTATTCAATGCGTCCCATCGTGTTTCCTGAGACGCCGGTGGTAC
>CAYWQN010000010.1:0-17359 GCA_964460875.1 uncultured Candidatus Saccharibacteria bacterium
GGTAGCTGGGGATAGCGAAACGCCGCCCAGCTGGGCGGCGTTTCGTCGAACGTAGAGCGGTTATTTCTGAAGTTCTCCGAGGTTCAGAAATGACCAGAATGCGAGGCGCGGGGTGTCTGGCGAGCGAGCCGTACATGAGTACGGTGAACGAGCCAGACGGGACCCGCAACAAAGCAGACTGGATTATTTCTGAAGCTCTGCGTCCAGGAGTGCGGAGACCTGGCTGTACGGCACGGCGCCCGAAAGGACCTTCGTCCCAATGAGCGTTCCGGGCGTGCCGTTGATGCCGAACGTGCCGCCTTCGGTGCGGTCAGTATCGATTGCCGCCTGGTACTGCGCCTTCTTATCGTTCATGAGCTTCTCGACTTTCGCGACATCGATGCCGGCAATCTTTGCCGTTACGATCTTTATCGATGCGAGATCGCCGAAGCCCTGATCGCCCTCGTCATCCTGCGCTTCCATCATGGCCTGGAACCATGGGTAGAACTTGTCCGGATATGCCTCCCACACTGCGCGGGCGAACAATGCGGCCGTGTCAGAGTCTTCGCCGAGGAACTGGAAGTCCTTGAAGACTATCTTCACTTTCCCGGTCGCGACATAGTTGGTATACACCTGCGTCACCGTGTCCATGTCGAACTTCTTGCAGAACGGGCACTGGTAGTCGAACCAGACAGCCATGGTGACCGGCGCCGTTGCGCTTCCCACTATCGGCGAGCTGTCGAGCTTGAGGTTCTTAATGTCGACGACGGCACCGCCGTTTGCGCTGTCGGTCGTCGGCTTTGCGCCGCCCGTGCCGAAGGCGAAGGCCACCGCGATGATAATCGCGCCCAAGAGGACGGCTATCGGGGTGAGGTATTTATCAACGAATGCGCTGTCTTTTGACGTGGTCATGAGCTTACGCGGAATTACTTTGCAATACCCCCTAGCATACCCCGTCAGAGCCAGGGATGCACCCTGCCGGTTTTACCGGCCTCCTGACCCCTGATTAGAGGTTGCGTCACCGCTCGCGTCGAGGTCGACCTGTATGACGGCATCGTGTCCCTGGTCCGCAGGAGCCTGCTGCCTGCCGGTTGCGTACCAGACGCCGAATCCCACGAGAAGCACGAGGATGATGACGAGAAGGACGTTCCCGAAATTATTGTTCATAGTCGATGGACCTTACGCGGATCGACGCTTTGTCGTCTTCTTCGCGGCTTTCTTTGCCGGACGCTTCTTCGCGCTAGCACGCGCACCTCCGCGCTTCATCTCTGCACGCAGCTTTTCCCAATTGCGCTTGAGCTCAAGCGCTGCCTGACGAATCTCTTCAGGATTGACCGAGCGCGCGGCTCGGTAGGTGCCGGCAACGCGGTCGATGACGCCATGCATGACCTTGTCGTCGAGTTTCTGTAATTTCTTCGCCTCTTTCACCACTTCGCGCTTCATAGCAGCCGTCCACTTTGCCGCCGCGGCTCGGTGCCGCTTCGCGCCTTTCGTACCGTAGAAATAATAGGCAGTGCCTGCGGCAGCCGCTGCGGCCGCGACGCCGGCAGCGATGCCCGAAACCGGAACGCCATCCTTCTTTTTCGTTGTTTGTTTTGTTGCCATATCCCGCAGAATGCGTGAAGGGCAATGAAGCGCTTATGAAGCCTGCTCTGTTTTTGCTTTTTTCTTCCGCGTCCGTGGTTTCTTCCCTATGAAACTACGGAGCATCGCTTCGAATGCCTGGAGCATGCCGGAGAGCTTCTCGCCTTCGCGGCGTGCGGCGTCGCGCACTGATCCGAGGTCCGCCCGTATGGCCTTCGTCTCGTCCTCGATTTCTCCCAGAATCCGCTCCATCCCCTTTACGACGCGAATGCAGTAGAAAAGCGCGATGGAGAGCAGTGTCGTAAGGACGATGGTCCCGATCGTCGCGACGAAGAAAAAGATATCCATTTTTAGGAATTCGCTCATGTACATAGAGTGTAGCATTTACGCGCTAATTTCCTGCTAGAATGGTAAGAGCATGGCCGGCCTTCATCACCTTCACCTCAAGAAGCACCTCTACAAAAAGATTGAGGACTCTCCCCAGCGCGAATCGCTGAAACGCATGTTTGATAAGGCGATGGTGTTCGTCGCCCTCATCGGTCCCATGGCCACCCTGCCGCAGGTGTATCAAGTATTCGCCACGCAGGATGTGCAGGGGCTCTCCATCGTCACCTGGTCGGTGTGGACAATTCTTTCGGGCGTTTGGCTCGTGTACGGCCTCGCGCATAAGGAGATGCCTATCGCGGTATCGAACTCGGTGTACGTGGTACTCCAGGGCATCGTCGTTATTGCCATACTCATCTATAGCTAGTCAATGAAAAAACGCCCGGCATGCGCCGGGCGTTTTTTCATTGTAAAAGCGGTACTTCAAGTCGTGGCTATGGATTTTCTCATGCGAGGCGCGGGCTGGTCGTTTCTCGAGTCGTACAAGAGTACGATGAAAGAAACGAACGGGACCCACAACAAAGCAGGAGGAAATACTAGCCCGACGACTACTCTTCGATGAAGGTGAGGGCAACACCCGTCTTCCCTGCGCGGCCGGTACGGCCGATGCGGTGCGTGTAGTCCTCGTACGTCGCCGGCAGGTCAAAGTTAATGACGTGCGAGACGCCCGAGATGTCGAGGCCGCGTGCAGCGACATCGGTCGCCACAAGTACGTTCACGTGATTCTGCTTGAAGAGCCCGAGTGCTTTCTGACGCTTACCGTGCGTCTTATCACCATGAATGCTTTCTGCCTTGATGCCGACGCGAGAGAGGTCGCGCGCGAGCCGCTCCACGCCATGCTTGGTGCGGCCGAATACGAGCGCCTTGTCGAACTCCGGATTCTTCAAGAGGTCGATGAGGGTTTCCAATTTTCGTCCGCGCGGAACGCGCACGACGTCCTGGTCGATAGTTGCCGCTGTGTCGCGGGTCTTCACCGAGATACGGACTGGATTCTTGAGGAAGTCGTTTACGAGGCGCTCGATGCTCTTGTCCATGGTAGCGCTGAAGAAGAGCGTATGGCGGTCGCCGCGCATCTTCGCGAGGATGAAGCGCATGTCGTCGATGAAGCCCATGTCGAGCATACGGTCAGCCTCGTCCAGGACGACGGTCGAGAACTTCGAAAGATCGAGCTCGCGGCGCTCCATGAGGTCCTTCAAGCGTCCCGGCGTACCGATGACGAAAGCGGGGCGGCGGCGAAGCACGCGAATCTGCGGCTCGATGCCCGCGCCCCCAACGCAGACGACGGCGTTCATTTGGAGACGCTTGGCGAAGCCCCAGAACTCAGCCTCGATCTGGATGGCGAGCTCGCGCGTAGGGACCATCACCAGGATGTTTTCCTCTTTTCCGAGCGCACGCATTTTCAATACTTTGTCGATAAGCGGAATGAGGAATGCGGCAGTCTTGCCGGTTCCGGTGTTGGCAAGACCGACAACGTCCTCGCCCTTCAAGACATGCGGAATGGACTCGTCCTGAATCGGCGTCGGATTCATGTAGCCCTTCGCGAGGATGTTCTCCTTGAGCATCCCATCTATCGGAAAGTCGGCAAAGGAGTGCTTCGGCACGAATGCTGGTTCATCGGCCAAAGGCTTGGCCTTATTAATGAGCTTGGAGAGATCGACGGCCATTTCCTGCTGGCGACCGCCGCGTCCACCGCGAGAGCCGCCCCGGGACGAACCGCCGCGGGAGCCACCGCGCGAATCATTCGCGCGTGGGCCGCGAGAATGTCCGCCGCCCGAACGGCGCGGGCCCCCACCGCCTCCGCTTCTCTTCTGAGCAAATCGCTCATATCCCGGACGATCGCGAAGATCATTCCGGCTGTTTTTACGCACAATATACGTAGTGGTCATCTTATGTTTTGTTGATGCCGCGCGGGAAGATGGAGAATGCTAGCGCGCGAACGGTTATATGACAGTCGTCTTTAGAGGTTCACCCGAATCTCTCCTATTCTCTTTGCGGGCGGTCTCGAGTGACTCTCAAGACGAAAAACCGATAGAAAACTGTTGTAGGAACACCATATCACGATTCAAGCCATGCCGCAAGAGCCTCCGCGCCAGAACGGCGCAGAACCTCGTTATTTTTACGTCTTGAGGACCCCTTTAAACGCCCGAGATCGGGTTCCTGCCCTGGATGATGCGGATGAGTATCATCACGATTGCTACCAAAAGGAGCAGATGGATGAATCCCCCGAGCGTGTAGGAAGTGACGAGGCCCAGGGCCCACAGTATGAGAAGGAGCACGGCGATGGTAAGTAGCATGTATGCGGATAGGTATTACTCGAGTAATAGCGTAGTTATACTCCTACTGCGGTGAAGCGGGTATGAAAATGGAAAGACCCCCCGGAGGGGCGGCCTTACTGAAGCAGCGCAGGGTGTGATTCAGCCGAGCGCCCGCGTTACCTGCTGGTCGAGCCATTGCCGGTAGGAGCGACAGTTGCTGCGCGCAAACGCATGCTCCATGCATCCGGTCGGGTCGAGCTGCAGGAGCACGACCGACGGGTTCGCTTCCTCGATGCGCTTCCTGCTTTCAGCGGGCACCATCGTCCATTCGAACTTCGTGCTGATGTCCCTGAAGATATACAGGTCGCCGTCATCCCGGATGTAGAAGGGCCGCTGCGTATTAATACTAGCGATCACGAAGGTATCCTTCGGTGACAGGTCTCGGAAATGAAACATCTCATTTCTCCTTTCTTCCGTGCTGAATAGTACGAGCTAGAGCCCGTCCTGACAATACGTACTTCCTATCGAGGTCGTTCTTTTTGTATAAGAGCGAATGCTGCTCCTCCGACGGTGTACCACAGCATATGCACGCACAGCGCGAAGTAAATACCGGCAGGAACATAGAGAAGCTGCCAAACGAGCGGGATACTGAATACGAGCGATGAAAAAAGGAAATACGATGCCCAGCGCGGCGAAACGCGCAAGAACATGCCGACGTGACCCGCTATGAAAAGGACGGCAAAGATAAGGGCGAGCGCCACGAAGGAGAACCCTGCGTTTGCGAGAAGCGTAATGAAAATACCGAATGCAGTCTGCTGGAACAAGACGTCGGCAGACTTTGAGATTAGGAAACGATTAT
The DNA here is from genome assembly GCA_964460875.1 of uncultured Candidatus Saccharibacteria bacterium. GTDB lineage: Bacteria > Patescibacteriota > Minisyncoccia > Phycocordibacterales > Phycocordibacteraceae > C7867-001. Next base: position 5,062 of record CAYWQN010000010.1, read on the forward strand.
CGATAGCAAGGAGCTCCAAATCCCGGATAGGAGTTCCCTTTCCCCTCGCGCGAGCGAACGCATACAGAGCGGGGTTTACCACACTGAAGACCAAGAGTAGACAGATTCCAGCGAGAGGCGTCGGGTGCGAATACAATGAAAGTGCCTCTCTCGGAAACATTAAAGCAAGAAGGGCTGTAACACTGAGAAAAAAGATGGCCGACGCAGCAGGCGTCTGGATATACGAATATCCGAATCGCTGTTTTCCTGTGAAGGTGAATACCAGCCAGGCAATTCCTGCGATCGTGAGCACGAGGATGCTTGAAAGCATGCTCGTATAGTAGCGCTAATTGCGGCGGTTCTTCGCGCGGTCCTGCTCGGTCAAAAACTGCTTGCGCAAACGCACGCTCTCGGGAGTAATTTCGAGATACTCGTCTTCCTGCATGAGCTCGAGGCCGCGCTCGATGGTGAGGAGGATTGGCGGGAAGAGGTTGATTGCTTCGTCCATGCCGGAGGAACGGACGTTGGACTGGTTCTTTGCCTTCGTCGGGTTCACCATCATCTCTTCGCCCTTCGAGGTATTGCCCACCACCATGCCTTCATACACTTCGGTCGCAGGATTTATGTAGAGAACGCCGCGTTCCTGGAGGTACCACAGCGCGTAGCCCAAGGACTTGCCGGTAATCATGGAAATCATGGAGCCCACCTGGCGCTTCTTTATCTCTCCTGCGTACGGCTTGAATCCGATGACGCGGGACGAGAGGATGCCTTCGCCCTTGGTGTCCACGACGAATACGTTCTTATAGCCCAAGAGGCCGCGGGTCGGCCCTTCGAGCGTAAGACGCACCAGATTGTCGTGCTGTACGAGGTTCTGGAGGACGAACGCGCGCGTGCCGAGCTTCTCGATGATAGCGCCCTGAAACTCGCTCGGCGCATCGATAATGACCTCCTCGAACGGCTCGCACTTCACGCCGTCGATGTCGCGGATGATGACCTGCGGCTGAGAGACCTGCATCTCGTAGCCTGCGCGGCGCATGTTCTCAAGAAGAATGGCGATGTGGAGCTCGCCGCGGCCTGCGACCTTGAAGGATTCAGGCGACGCGAAGTCCACCTTGAGACCCACGTTCACCTGGAGCTCGCGCTCAAGGTACTCGCGGAGCTGGCGGCTCGTCACATACTTCCCTTCCTTGCCGGCGAACGGCGAATTATTCACGAGGAAGTTCACCGTGATGGTCGGTTCATCAATTGCGATTGCCGGAAGAGGCTCTGCAGACTCATCAGTCGTCACCGTGTCGCCGATATAGATGTCCGGAAGGCCGGCGATGAGCACGATGTCGCCCGCTTCGGCCGCAGCCGCTTCGACGCGCTCAAGGCCTTTGAAGGTGAAGATCTTGGTGAGCTTTCCTGAGCTCTTCGTGCCGTCCGGCTTCTTTTCAAACACGTTCTCGGAAGGATGCACTACGCCTTCATAGATGCGGCAGATGGCGAGGCGGCCGAGGAAGTTGTCGTAGGCCAGGTTGAATGCCTGGAGCTTCAACGGCTTCGCGACCAATTCCGGAGACGATGCTGGCGGCACATGTTCGAGGATGACGTCGAGAAGCGGCGTGAGGTCCCGAGAAGCTCCCCCATTGCTCGGCATGTCGTTCAACGTCTTTCCGGCGACGCCGTCGCGGCCGATAGCGTACACCACCGGGAAGTTCGCTTGCGCGTCGTTAGCACCGAGCTCGAAGAATAGCTCCAAGACCTGCTCTTCTGCGCGGGCTGGGTCCGCCGCCGGCTTATCAATTTTATTCAAAACGACGATAGGCTTGAGGCCGAGCTCCAAGGACTTCTTAAGCACGAAGCGCGTCTGCGGCATCGGGCCTTCCTGAGCGTCCACAACGAGGAGCACGGAGTCGATAGAGCGGAGCACGCGTTCGACTTCTGAGCCGAAGTCCGCGTGGCCTGGGGTGTCCACGATGTTGATCTTCGTACCCTTGTATTCAAGCGATGCGTTCTTGGAGTAGATAGTAATGCCGCGCTCCTGCTCGATCTTGTTCGAGTCCATGGTGGCGCCCTCGACCACCGCTCCCGTCTGGCGCAGCAGTGCGTCCGTCAAGGTGGTCTTGCCGTGGTCCACGTGGGCGATAATCGCGATGTTTCGGATTTCCATGAATGTAAAAAGGCCCGCGGGCCGTTATTGACTAGAGTACCTTATATGGCTGTAAAAAGAAACCGCCCGATCCGTAAGGACCGGGCAGTCGCTCGCCTGTCGTCGGGCGCTTACGCGTCCAGGTCGACGTAGTCGAGGTCGACCAGCGAGATACGCTCCTTATTCATCGTCTGATTGGCGTCCTCGAGGACGAGGTATTTCTTGCCGTCGATGACGGCAATATCGCCGAAGCAGCATGATTGGGCGGAGAGCTCCTCGCTGATGACTTCGAGACCGCTGTAGTAGTTGTTGGCAACCTCAGCATTCATCGCGTAGTACGTGATAGGAAAGCTGAAGCAGCTGAGGCAGCCCGGGTCAATCTGGCGGTAGTCGCCCCATTCAACGTGCGAGTTTTGATGCAGGTAATCGTCGCCGACGAGCTTGATGAGAGACAGCGGCACCTTGCCGATGTCCGTACGCTCCTCGACGAAGCAGTTCGGATGCAGACGCGTGAGCGCGTAGAAAATTGGCTCTGAGTCGTGCATATACGCAAAGACCCGCTTCACCATCTCATGCTTCCATTCCGGGATCTTCACGATCTCCGTCCAATTCCTTTGCATTCTTTCGCCTCCTGCTAGCAAGGGTGGAAATTCACTATGCTACATCTATAGCTTCAGGTCAATCGTCCGTAAGAAATCCGCCTGCCTGATGATTCCAAAGGTCAGCATAGAGGCCACCCTTGAGAAGTAGTTCCTCATGCGTTCCGTCTTCCACTATCTCTCCCTTATCAAAAATGACGAGACGGTCCATGGCGCGAAGCGTAGAAAGGCGATGCGCGATTGCGATGACGGTCCTGCCTTCCATAAGATTAAGGAGCGCCTTCTGTACCAAGACTTCACTCTCGCTATCGAGCGCGCTCGTTGCCTCGTCCAGGAGGAGGATGGGCGCCGCCTTGAGGAGCGCGCGAGCGATTGCGATGCGCTGGCGCTGGCCGCCGGAGAGCTTCACTCCTCGCTCCCCTACCAATGACTCGTAGCCGTCCGGAAGCTTGAGGATGAAATCATGTGCTTGCGCAAGCGTGGCGGCACGATGCACCTCAGCTTCGGTAGCGTCCGGCCGCGCGTACGCGATGTTTTCACGGATGGTGCGGTGGAAGAGCGCCGGCTCCTGCGGCACCACCGCGATTGAGCTGCGCAGGCTTTCTTTCGTCACTGTCGCTATATCCGTACCGTCCACGAGGATGCGGCCTCCCGATATGTCGTAATGGCGGAGTATGAGTTTCGCGAGCGTAGACTTCCCTGCGCCGCTTCGGCCGATGACCCCGACGCGTTCGCCCGCTCGAATGGAGAAGGATAGGTTGCGGAACACATGCGTGCCCTCATAGTCGAAAGAGACGCGGTCGAACTCCAGGCTGCTCTCCGATATAGCAAGCGCAGATGCGGCAGGTAATTCAAGGACGCCGTGCGGCACGATGATATCGTTGAGACTTTCCGTAATCTGCCCCCACGTCTCGCTCACTTGCTGGAATTGCTGCGATAAGTGGATGAAGTGATGCTCCAGAAGCCAGACGGTCGCAAGGAAGAGCACTACGTCCCCTGCCTCGAGCGCTCCCGTAGTGACGAGATACACCGAAAGCAGCAGCAGCACACCCATGAAGAGATAGACGAACAAGCCGTTAATCGTGAGCATCCACTCGCCGTAATGCCAGTTCTTCAGTCCGAGCGTTCTGCGGCGAAGCGTAAGCGTGCGCAGCCGTTCGGTCTCAAATCCGCGCTTCGCGTACTCATGCACGGAAAATATGTTTGATATGGAGTCGACGGTGGCGCCGTTCAATACGGTCTCGGCGTTTTGCGCGGCAGATGAGAGCACTACGCGCTTTTTTGCGAGGAAGTAGTTCAACGGCACGAGCAAAACGAAGAGCGCAAAGAGAATGCCGGCTGCAAGCGGGCTGGTCGCAAACACGATGCCGAAACTCACGACAAGCGTCACGACAAACGAAAGTATGTCCCACAAGAAGGAAGATATGGTGTCGCGCGCGCCGTCTGCCGCCTGCTTTATTTTAGATAAAAGAGAGCCGGCAAAACGGTTTGAGAAATACTGGTAGCTGTGCCGGGAGAGATACCCATACAAGGTGTCGCGCGCCGTAGCTCGGGCACCGGTCGCCCAGAATGAGCCGGCGAATCCGCTCCCCCGCCAGAGAAAATGGGACGCGAGAGAAATGGCGATATATGCGCTGATGCCCCAGATCACCGGGCCGTACGTTCCGGTAGTCAGGAGCATCACGCCCTCCGTAATGACCTTATATAGGTACGGGATGGATGCTTGAAGCGTCGCGGCAGCGACGACGCAGAAGATTGCGATAGTCGCCGACCGCCAGTGCGGACGTGAGACAAACAGAAAAAAACGCATCGGATCCTTCGAGGTGAGAAAATCTTCGCGCCATACGCTCCGCATATACGGAAACTATAGCATCGCTATTTCAAATACCGGTTCACGTTCGCTTTCTGTCCAGCATACGTCGGCGAACAATGGATGACACCGCGTCTGTCATGCAAGTAATACAAGCAGGTAGTCTTTTGCGGCGACAGCACTGCGGCGATGGAGTCCAAGGATGGGCTTGCGATCGGGTGCGGCGGAAGCCCCACGTTCACATACGTGTTGAAGGGAGACGATGTCGCTTTCTCATCGACGTCAGGCGCAGGCCACCAATCCTCCTCGTTTCCTTGCACGTACTGAAGGGTCGCATCCACCTGAAGCTTCATTCCTTTATTGATGCGGTTCCAGAGGATGCCGGCGATAAGGGCCTTGTCGTTCTTTGCCGCTTCTTTCTCGATGAGCGAGGCCATCGTGACGACGTCCGTCCAGGGGATTTCTTTTTCCGCAGCCTTGGCGGCATACGGCGCGAATGCCTCTTGGAAGCGGCCGCGCAGCCTCGCCGCAACTTGTGCCGGAGGCTGATCGCTTGGAATAAGGTACGTATCCGGAAAATACACACCCTCGGTCAGGTCGGGGAACGTCTCGGTCGCCGCGAGCCACTCGTCGCGCTGACCTACGGTCCATCCGAGCGACTCCATAAGAATGTCCGCGACCTCTTCCTTGCGCTTCCCGGTCGGCACCGTTATCCACGAGAGATACGGAGCGCGGCCAAGTGTTGCAGCGACCGTCCACGCATCCATATCGCGCGAGAGCTCGTAGCCTCCGGGACGGATAGAATCGTCCGTGCGCTTCAAGGCATACGCAAAGGTAAATACGAATCCGTGCCGCACGAAACCGTTCGCCTCAAGATCCGCAGACACCTCTTCGAGGGATTCGTCGGGACGCACAATGAAATTCTCGCGCGCGGAGTCGTCTTTGGGCGGACCAAACAACGCCGCATGCAGCGACACGAACAGGACGAGGAGCACGGCTAGCACGAGAAATGCATACAGGAGGTGCCTTCCCCAGCTCTGAAACACTTTTTCCTTGATGAACTGGATGTGGCGATGAAACATGACTCATAAGAGTATAAACGGAACGCGCGCGAAGTCATGAGTCATATGTGAACGCTTCTCACGTGTTTTTTCGGAAAATCTGGAAACAACGAGGAAATATGCTATAATACGGCCAATGCAAAAAATAATTACCGCGCTTCGCGGACTTCTGGTGCGTGTGCGCGGTGCGCTCGGACGTCTCTGGCGGACCTTCAGGGCACTTGCCCGCTGGGCGCAGGCGCTCGTCATTGCGGTTATTCTCGCCTTGCTCGTCGGACTCTCCATGCTCCTCGGGGGCGCAAAGCCGGATGCTTCGGCAGGCGCTGAGCGCACGGTCACGCTTCGCTCGGTCGCTGAACTTTCCGGAAATGCGGCCGGCGACAGCGTCATCGGCACGGTCCGCTCCAGAAGCGAAGCGGAGATACTCGCGGAAGCCGGCGGCACCGTTCGCCGCGTAAATTCGACGGTCGGAGCCTCAGTAGGCGCAGGCGCGATTATCGCGGAGCTCGATAATGACTCAGAGCGCGCAGCAGTCCTCCAAGCCGAAGGCGCCTATGATGCTGCAGTCGCCTCGCGCGCCGGCGTGTCCCCGGTTGACGTCGACACCGCAGCAAGGAACGCCTATCGAAGCGCGTTTTCTACGCTCGACACCGTCCTTGAGACGGACGTCGATGCATTCTTCGGCGCCTACACCGCTACCGGGCCGCGCGTGCTTCTCGCGCACCTTCAGACGGACCCTGCGAACCTCTCGCGCGCCCGCGTCGCTATAGAAGGACAGATGGCTTCTTGGCGGAGCGATCTCGCTTCTGCCGATTCGCGCAATGCCGCATCGCTTCTGACCCAGGCAGAGGCAGTAGCCCGTTCAGTCCAGTCGTTGATTGAACAGCTCGCGGTCTCCGCGAACGATTCGGGCTCTGGCGTGACTGATGCGCAAGTTGCCGCGCTTTCTGCCGCCCGCTCGGGCGTCGCAGGCGTTCTCGCGAGCTTGAACGCAGCCCGCGCAAGCGAACGTAGCGGCTCTGTGGGCTCAACAGCATCGGTTGACGCAGGCGTAAAATCAGCGCTCGGCACCCTGAGGCTCGCGCAGGCGAACCTCGAGCGCACCATCGTGCGCGCGCCGATAGCCGGCACGGTGAACTTCCTTCCTATCCGCGTTGGCGACTACGTTACCAACCTGATGCATGTCGCGACTGTCGCGCAGAACGGCGCATTGGAAATCGTCGCGTACGTCTCTGAAGAGACGCGCGCCGGTCTTGAAGTCGCCGGCAAGGTGACGCTTGAAGGTGCGTACCCGGGAGCCATCACGTCGATAGCGCCGGCCTTGGACCCTATAACCAAGCAGATAGAAGTGCATGTCGCAGCTGATAGCGCTACCGGTCTCGTGAACGGCCAGTCGGTACGCATCACGCTGCCAGGCGTCTCTTCTGCGACGACCACCGCGTCAGCAGGGCCCATCCTCCTTCCGTTGTCTGCAGTGAAGCTCTCGGCAGGAAGCCGCGTCGTATTCACCATCGGCGAGAACGGCCGCCTTGCGGCGCTTCCGGTGGAGATAGGCGAAGTCCGCGGCGAGCGCATCGAGATACGCTCACCGCTTTCCCCTGATACTCGCATCGTCGAGGACGCGCGCGGCCTGGCGGACGGCCAGCAGGTGAAAATTGCCGGCGCAGAATAATATGACGAAGTTCTGGAGCTTCTTCATCAACCGCCATCACTTCACGGCGTTCTTGATGATCGTGCTGGTAGTCGCCGGCATATACGCCGTATCGGCCATTCCAAAGGAAGCGACGCCGGACATTGCCATACCTCTTGGCATTGTATCGACCGTGCTTCCGGGAGCTTCCGCCTCTGATGTCGAACGCCTCGTCACCGATAAAATCGAGGACGCGGTACTTTCCGTCGAAGGCGTTTCGAAGGTCACGTCGTCGTCAGGTGACGGATTCTCTTCGGTTTCCGTCGAATTCGTCGCATCCGCTGATATCGAGAAATCGATACAGCTTTTGAAGGATGCGGTCGACTCCGCCAAGGGCGAGCTCCCGGAAGAGGCCACTGACCCCGTCGTCTCCGATGTGAACTTCGCGGATCAGCCTATTCTCATCGTATCGGTTTCAGGAAACCTTGCGCCGGCGGAACTCACTCGCCTCGGTGAAGCGGCGAAGGACGAAGTGGAGCGCGTGCCAGGAGTCGCGAGCGTTGCGCTGTCTGGCGTTCGCGCGCGCGAAGTGCAGGTCATTATTTCTGAAGCGAAGCTGCGTCAGTTCGGCCTTACTGCGTCCCAGGTCACCGGAGCGATTGCCGCAGCCGGATTTGGGTCCCCGGCGGGCACCATCACCGTGGACGGCATCGAGTACGGGGTGCGATTCGACGCAGGCATCTCTTCCACCGAAGACGTCGGGAATATTTATCTCGCTTCTTCCGGCGGCTCGGTGCGCGTCAAAGACGTCGCGCGCGTCATAGACGGCCTTGAGGATCCATCGAGCTATTCGCGCGTTTCGGTCGGCGGTGCACCTGCAAACCCCTCGCTAACCCTTACCGTCTCGAAATCGAGAGGCGGCAATATTGTCGAGACGGCGAACGCCGTGAAGGCGAAGCTCGAAGATATGCGCAAGGGCGGCATCCTCGCAGGCACCGACCTGGTAGTCTCGTATGACGGCGCCAAAGAAGTCGGCAAATCTCTGACCGAGCTGACCCGCGCCGGCATCGAGACAATCATTCTCGTCATGCTCGTGCTGTTTGCGACCCTGGGCTGGCGCGAAGCGTTCGTGGCCGCAGCCTCCATCCCCCTCTCGTTCCTCATCGCGTTCCTTTTCATGCTCGCGTCAGGCAATACGCTCAATAACGTATCGCTGTTCTCGCTTATTCTCGCTATCGGTATTCTCGTCGACTCGGGCATCGTGGTCGTCGAGGCCTTCCATACGCGCTTGAAGAAGCTCGGCGCGCATGACGCCGCGGTCGCGGCCATTCGCGAGTACGCATGGCCGTTGGTCGCCGGCACGTTCACGACCATCGTCGTGTTCATTCCGCTCTTTTTCCTCTCGGGCATCATGGGCAAGTTCCTCGCCTCCATCCCCTACACCGTCATCTTCGTGCTGCTCGCGTCCATCTTCGTCGCGCTTGGGTTCGTGCCGCTTCTGTCTGTGCGCTACGTGAAGGACGATACGCGCGAAGAGGAGCGCCGACAGGAGCGCTATAACCGCATCGCTCAAACGTGGTATCGCGACTTCCTTCACAAGCTCCTGCATGACCGGAAAGGCCAGCGCCGTTTCCTTATCGCGATGGGCGTTCTGTTTGTCGTTGCGCTCGCGCTGCCGGCAACCGGTCTCTTGAAATCCATACTCTTTCCGGGAGAAGACACTGACTACGTCTACATAAACATCGAAAAGCCGCAGGGCACTGATCTTCCGGTTACGGACCTCGCCGTGCGCGAGGTGGAAGAAGTTCTCTATGCCGACAACTCGATTGAGTCCTTCGCCACCGTCGTCGGTTCCGGAAGCTCGTTCTCAGGAGGCTTCGAAGGTCCGGGCTCAGGGGCCCAGATAGCCAACATCACCGTGAATCTTCCCGTGGGCCATAAGGAGTCGAGCGCGAAATTCGTCGAACGGCTCCGCAAAGATTTGGGCGGCATCGATTCAGCGATGATTACCGTTGGCGAGCCGGCAGGCGGGCCTCCCTCTTCGGCACCGGTCTCCATTACGTTCTCCGGCGACGACCTGGGCGCGCTCACCGAAGCCGCCGACAAGGCAGCCAACGTGCTGTCGGACATTCCGGGGGTCATCAACATAAGCGCATCTACAAAAGATTCGAGCGCCGAGTTCGTGGTGAAGCTCGATAGCGCGAAGGCGGCCGAGCAAGGCGTCTCAGCGCCGCTCGTCGCTGATACGTTGCGCACCGCGCTCTTTAGCGCCAAGGCTACCTCTATCCGCACGGGCGCGGACGATATCGAAGTGCGCACCAAGCTCGACTTGAATCCTGACTACGCAGACCCCTCGCAGACCACCCACGTATCGATTGATGCGGTGCGTTCTCTGACGGTAAACGGCGTGAACGGTCCCGTACCGCTCGCATCCATCGCCGCCATCACCTACGAGCCCGCTCAGCACACCATTCGGCACGAAGCCGGTACCCGCATCATGACCGTTACCGCGGACGTCGCCGCAAGTGCAAACGCGATAGAAGCAACGAGCGAGTTCAATAAAAAATTCACGGAAGATCTGCTCCCAGCAGGCGTCGTCTTGAAGCAGGGCGGCGAGACCGAGGATGTGCAGAAGTCTTTCTTGGAGCTCGTAATAGCGCTCTTCGCGGGAGCGGCGCTCATGTTGTCCATTCTCATCCTTGAGTTCAACTCCTTCCGCCACTCCTTCTATCTCTTGCTTCTCATCCCGCTCTCGTTAATAGGCGTGCACGCCGGCCTCACCTTGATGGGCCAGCCGCTGTCCTTAACGTCCATGCTCGGCGTTATTGCGCTCGCCGGCGTCATCATCAACCACGCAATCATCCTCATGGACTCCATCGCGCGCATCCACAGAGAACAGCCGTCGCTCCCCTTGGAAGAGGTAGTCGTGGAGGCCGCGACGTCGCGCCTACGCCCCATCCTTCTCACCACCGTGGTGACCGTGATAGGCATGCTCCCTCTCGCGTTTGCGTCTCCGTTCTGGGCGCCGCTTGCGTTCGCCATCATGTTCGGCCTCGGCTTCTCGCTCCTGCTCACCCTCGTCCTTATCCCGATCCTCTACTACCGCTGGCCCGGAAGCGAAGTCCTCGCCAAATACGGCATGAGCAAGGAGAAGAACGCATAGCGCACGAAAGCCCCTCACGGGGCTTTTCGTTTTATATAGAGCGAAGGTATGCAGTCTGGCCCATAAAGGAGTTCACCGGGCCTGAACTGGATACCGGAGCGTAGCGCTTACGGCTTCCAGCTTCGCGCACGTACCCGGAATTGAAGCGTGCGCCCGTCATCAGACGATCCCTTCTTCAGCTGCGGCGTATCTGTTGCCGTATCGGAAGTCGCCATGAGCATCGCCTGATTTTCCACGGGCGCGGCAAGCGACGCCGCTTTCATCATGCTGCGCTCCTGTCCCGACGTCGTGCTCGTATCGAGCGTGATGACCACGTCTTTGCCGGTCTCTTCGTTGATACGAACGGCCTGGGTCAAGAGTGCGAATGCTCGGTATGCGCGCTGCGCAATTTTTTCATAAGAAGCGCCCGCGTTTTCATAATCTTCTTTGGCGACGAGCTCACGCGTCTGCCCATAATCAGCCTCTATCGAAGCGAGTTCTGAAAGAAGTTCGTCATGCGTTTCCTGCGGGACGGTGTCGTCCTCGAGCGCATCGGTCAGCTTCTTTACGAGCGCCTGCACCTGCGCCTGCCTATCAAGCGCTATTTCCGCGCCTATCGGATTCTCCTCGGTATCTTCCGTCCGCCCCGCATCCGCGTCGTCTGCGGTCGCTGAAATCGCGAACGACAGAGCGCGCAAATCATTTCCGGAGTCTTCGTCTTCGACGGTGCCTGCCTGTGCATCAAGAATGTCTGCGTGCGCGATGAGCGCTGACGCGATGCGCGCATGGATGGTATCGGCTTTCGCTTCGTCGCCGCTCTTCGCCAGATCCTGAGCGGTCTCTGACGCGCTCGCCACGTTCGCGGCAACTTCCTCGGCGACGCTCGCGAGGTCCGCGCTATCGGCGTCCCCCTTGGCGACGAGGAGCTCTACCTCCGAGAGCCGCTCCTCCGCGTGCTTTATGTCCACCTCAGCCTTTGCGATAGGGCTCGGCGCAAGCGTGCGCTCGACGTTCTCATTCACGTGGATTTTCACGCTGTAGAGGGCATCACCCGGCAAGGCGCCGTTTGCAAGCGCCGAACTCCCGCCGAGGGCCGCGACCACCAGTACCGCGAACGCGCCCGCAAATCGCATGGTGCCTGTATAAAAGAAATTGAAGGGCGAAAGCACCGCTGCTTCGAGCGGCACGGTGAGCTGTGAGAGTTCGGCACGCATGACGGAACGCTCCTCGGCGGTTAGCGCGAGGTCGTCCTTGAGGTATGAGAAATGGTGTTTGAGGTCGTTCATGGTTCTTGTAGGTGAAGCAGGGTGCGCATCTTCTCGATGCCCCGCTTCACGCGCACGGATATCGTATTGGGGCGTTCGTTCAAGAGTTCCGCTATCTCGCCGATGGGAATGCCTTCGACGAGGTGGAGCATGAGCGCTTCGCGATACGGATCGTTGAGCCCTTTGAGCACTTCGAGCATGAGAGCGCTTTCGCTTCGCATGGCTTGGTCGGGAGCGGTCGGCAGTGCTTCCAAGGCTCCTTCGGGAAGGTCCCGCTCCAAGACGGGTTTCTTCCGCTTGTAGTAGTCCTTGATCAGGTTCCGGGCCACCGTGAAGATAAACGCGCGCAGGTTTTCTATTTCGTCGCCTGCGCCTGCGACGCGCTGCCAGACCCTGACGAACGTCTCCTGCGTCATGTCCTTGGCCTCCTCGCGATTGCTGGTCTTCGCGTAGCACATGCGAAAGACCGCGTCCGCGTACAGGTCGTACGCCGCCAGATAGTCTTCACGATAGGTGCTGCCGCTCCGCATAGGATAACGATTAACTATGACTTATATTACGGCTTTCGTTAAGTGGGGATGAGGCCATAAAGAACAGTAGGCATACCGGAGGCCGTTCCGCCTCCGCGCATACCTCTCTAGACGACCCTCCCTGCCCTTTATGACCATCCCTCTTTCGCAC
>CAYWQN010000010.1:17459-19218 GCA_964460875.1 uncultured Candidatus Saccharibacteria bacterium
GAGTGCGGACGGCCTTCTATGACTGCGGCTTTCGATACCTTTATGAAACGTGTTCGCGCGCGATGCTGCGTAAGATTTTTCGCGCCCACATACCCCATGGATACTTTGAGTCCTCCCACGAGCCGTCCTACAACTTCCTCGAGCGTGCCGGTGTAGGGCACGAGGCCGGAGACGCCCTCAGGCACCATGCCTTTCGCATCGCCCAAATACCGGTCGTTCGCATTCTTTTCTTTGAGCACCGCCATTGAGCCCATGCCGCGGTATTCCTTGAACTTCTTTCCGTTCATGGTTATGACTTTTCCCGGAGCAGCGTCGGTCGCGGCCAATAGCCCGCCGAGCATCACCGCGGAAGCGCCTGCGGCGAGCGCCTTCGAGATATCGCCTGAGGTGCGGATGCCCCCGTCTGCGATGACTGGTACGCCGCACTTCTTCCCTACTGCCGCGACGTCCATCACAGCCGTGAGCTGAGGCACGCCGACGCCCGAGACGATGCGCGTCGTGCAGATTGATCCTGGGCCGATGCCCACCTTGATGCCGTCAGCGAACTTCACGAGTTCAAGCGCCGCTTCGCGTGTTGCGATATTGCCCACCAGAAGCGGTACTTTTCCGATTGCCTTCTTGATCTTTTTAGCGCCGGCGATAACGTTCGCATTGTGTCCGTGCGCCGAGTCTATGGAAATGAGATCGGCACCGGCAGCGACGAGGAGCTTCGCGCGCTCAATATCAAACGGTCCGCAGGCGGCACCGACGCGCGCACCCTTCTTCTTCGCTTCTTTCACTATTGCCGCTTCTTCTTCTGCAGTGTTGTTCCGATGGATGATGGCCAGCCCGCCGAGCGCTGAGAGAGCGACCGCCATCTTGGCGTCCGAGACTCGGTCCATCGCCGCTGAGATTATCGGAATCTGTAGTTTGAAGCCTTTCGCAAGCTCAGTGGAGACCTGCGCCGTTTTTGGCTCTATGGCGCTTGCCGCCGGATAGATGAGTACGTCGTCGAAGGTGAGGAATTCACCAGTAAGTATCTTTCCCATGCCGAACTATACCGTGCGCGGCGTAGGGACACAAATCCCTGTGGATATGGAGCCGGTGCCTATGCTGCGGCGAAGTTCCCAAGCGTGTCGACGGTACTGAATACCGACGCCGCATGGCGGGAATCCTCCCAGCACGAAAGGCAAAAGCAGATGTCTCCGTGGTTGCTGTGCATACCACCGCAGAGTACGCGGAAGCTAGTGAAGCAATAATGAAACTTAACGACTCAGACGCACGGTGTTTGCGATGCTCAACACAAGGCCCTTGTCATTGAGGAGTGCAAGGTACATTTCGCTGTTCGAGGCCAGCGAATAACGTTGCATGCCTTTCATGACTTCAGTAGTGGCAGGCGCATTCCTTCCGTCTTTCGTGAGTACCGTAACCGTCGATTCTTCGTACCACCCCAAATCAGTAAGCTCCCAGTCGAGAATCATTTCACGCTCCTCGTCGGAAATTGTCCAAAGCATTCCCGAAACCTTAGAATTCAACATGGGCACTATGCTGTAGCTTCTGAAGTCTGCTGGCCACTTCTTACGAAGTAGTTCTTGAGCGATACTTGGTATCTGGTCGAGAGTCTGTATGCAGAGGGCCATGCCCGGAAGCGTCGCAGGCTGTCCGTTGGGCACTCTTCCAATGACTGCAGCTATAACTTCGGTATCTATCATTGCGCCGTACCCAAAATACGCAGCCATGATTATTCGTACTCAATCGTCGCCGGAGGCTTCTGGGTAAC
>CAYWQN010000010.1:19318-22867 GCA_964460875.1 uncultured Candidatus Saccharibacteria bacterium
GTGAGGAATAGCTTCGAGGCATCGATGACGTGGAGTTTCTTGAAACCGTTTTTGCGCAAGAAACCAGCCACCTGTTCCACTTCCCCCTTGCGCAATAGGCCGGTATCTACGAACACAGCGTGCAGCTTATTTCCTATCGCTTTATGAATAAGTGTCGCGGCGACTAAGGAGTCCACGCCGCCTGAGATACCCACCACCACTTCTTCAGGACCGACCTCTTCCTTAACGCGCTCGATGATATCGCGCGCTACGGTCGTCATGTTCCAATCTTTCTTCGCTTTCGCGATGTCGAACACAAAATTCTTGAGGACGACGCGGCCGTTTTTTGTGTGCGTCACTTCCGGATGGAATTGGATGCCGTACAGGCCGCGCTTTGCGTCGGCGAACGCGGCGTACTTGCAGGAGCTCGTGGAGGCAGTCGCGGTAAATCCTTTCGGAAGCTTCGTTGCCGTATCGCCGTGGGAGAACCAGACGATTTCCTTTGCGGAAAGCCCCTTGAAGAGTCCGCTCTTTGCGGCAACGGACAGCGTTTCTTTGCCGAACTCTCGGTGCTTGCCGGGAGACACTTTGCCGCCGAGCATATGCGCCATTGCCTGGTGACCGTAGCAGATGCCGAGCACCGGTATGCCGAGTGCGAAGATTTCCTTATCGGGCTTTGGGCTTCCCTTTTCAAGCACAGACGAAGGGCCGCCAGAGAGGATGATGCCCTTCGGGTTAAAGGCTCGGATATCGGCTGCAGTTGCGTCGTGCGGCAGGATTTCGGCGCGCACGCCCATGTCCCGGACCCGGCGAGCGATGAGGTGCGCGAACTGGCTGCCGAAGTTGAGGACGATGATCATTGCCCGGAGTATACCAAAGAAGCGCGGAACGCCAGGCACTGGCGTTCCGCGCTTCTTTGGCGGCCCTAGAAACTAGGCGCCCTTCTGGGAATCGGACTTCGAATTATCGTTGTTCTTCGACGTATCGGAGCCCTTGTCCATGGTCCCGTCCTTCTTCGTGTCGTTGTCGTTATTCATAGGAGGGATTGCGTTAAACGGGGTAATGTCGACCCTAGAACGCCATCCTACGATGAGGCGGGTGAACGCCTGATTAAGGCTTTACGCGAAGTACCGGCCCACGAGTACCCCTACCCCGATGGCGAGCCCGCCGATGCAGACCATCTTTATTGCGTTCGGCAGCATGCGCGTCTTCGAGAGCTTCGCCCCGGCAAGGCCGAGCACAAAGAGTGCAATTACCGACACTGCGATAGATACCCAGAACGCGCTCGCAACAGGGAGCAGCACGTACGGCAGAAGCGGGATAAATCCGGAAAGGAAATAGGAAACGAACATAATGAGCGAGGAAAGGTAGCTTTGGAGCGACGTCTTTTCCGAGCGCGTCTGTAGTTCTTCAGCAGAAGATTCGGAGAGGAAGGAGCCCGCAGCCATCGAAATGGCTTCAACAAAGATGAGGACGACACCCGTGAGGAAAATCTGCTTCGCGGACATCCCCGCAATGGCGACGCCCGACAGCAGGCCGACGGTGGAGACGAGGCTGTCCTCGACGCCGAATACAAAGTTTCTGAAATACGCTACCAGCGCTGATTCGGATTTCATGACATCAGTATAGCTCCTGTGACGTATCTACCGCATGCACTCTATCAATCCAGCATTAATCCATATCAAACGAATTACCTATGCCAAAGAAAAAACCGCGCGGCTCGCCGCGCGGTTTTTCCGTCGTTTTTTAGAAGGGCCAGGAAGCGAGTATCGACCCCATGATAAGTAGGTCGACCAGATAGTAGCCCGCCGTAATGCCGTAGAACTTCCAGCTGCGGCCTTCCCACAGCACACTTCCCATCAAGGGAACCGCCACGAATCCGAGCCAGTTCCAGAAGCCGGCCTGAAGGCCGGAGGCGATGCCATCCATGCTGAGGTATGCGCTTCCGAAGAGGACGTTATGCGCGAGCACAAACGCCATGACGATGGCGCCGAGGAAAACCAGAGCATACGATTTCATCATCGCTCCTTGCATCTTTTTCATCTCTTCTTTGGACGGCATCGTGAAGCCGAGCTCTTTCGTCCAGACCTTTCCGAACAGAGGCCCGAACCAGAGCATGCCGAGCACGAAGGCGACGACTGCGGATACGAGAACGGCGAGCAGATTGATAGGAAGAGCCATGCGTGAAAATTACTAGGGTATGCCCGTATGGTATCACTCCCCGGCATCAGAAGGCCGGGGCCTAGTCGTCGAGCTGCTTCTTGAGGTCCGCTACGATGCTCGTGAGGGAGGCGATGAGCTCCTCGGTCGTGAATGAGCCGGTGAGGCGAGGATAAGGGTCGGTCGGCGTACGGTTCTCGCGTATTTCGAAATGGAGATGCGTGGGGCCGCCCGCGGCGTTCCCGGTGTTGCCAACGTATCCGATAAGGTCGCCGGGCTTGAGTACATCCCCTGCCGAAAGGCCGGCGGCGAAGTGATCGAGATGCATGAATATGAACGTCTCGCCGCCTGGCGCGGCGACATTGACGAAGTTCCCTTCGGACGACTGCTTCCCTACTCGCGTCACCACTGCGTCCGTCGGAGACACGACGAATGAATTCAGCGGCGCGAGTATGTCTTGGCCTTCGTGTGTTCGTGCGCCTCCATCGCGCGGGTCCCCGAAATCCGCATACACCGCTGAGCGCTTCACAAAGAGTACCGGCATGGGTAGATCTTCGACCGCATCATCGTCGAGCTTGTTTATTGCTTTCTGTATTGCCGAGCTGTAGCGGTAGCGGGTATACCCGCGCGAATCGCCTTCGCGCGAATACGCGGACAGGTACCAGCTGCCGGACGGCGTACGCGTCGCCGCGTCTGCGACAGGAGCGACAACGGGTGAAAGCGCGAATGCAACGAGGAGCGCGGCAAGGAATATTCGTGAGCTCATGGGAGGTAAGACGATAGGCGTGTGGATAGATGACGCATCATCTCCCGGAAAAGATGAAGGCAGGATGAACTATATGCGCTCGATGATATCGATCTGCACGATTCCTTTCATGTCGTATTTATGGAAATGATCCGTGGAGAGCGCTTCGGCGGGCGTGTAATGGCCGACTATGCGCACGCGGGCGCCGCCATACAATTCCCCGACTGCGTCCGGCTGAAGCCGCGAGGTATCGAGCCCGTAGTTCGCTCCGTCATCAGCTTTGAGTCCGATGGCGCATTCCATCGTCTGCGGGCCGCTCGTATCTTTGTGGGGCAAGCAGATCTGGGTGCCGCGCAGCTCGATATTGTTTTCAGGCGGCACGGTAGCGACAGGCGTCCCCGTCTCCGGAGCGCTTGTCGAGGATTGGGATGCATTGCTCACGTTTTCAGAAAAGGGAGGTGCCGTAGACGGGAGAAGGAAGCTCCCCATGATGGCAAGGAGCAAGAGTACGACCGCGACGAACGCGAGACCCTTCCACGCCGTAAGATACCCGGGTTCTTTTCGGTCGTTAGCTGCGGGATCCATGAGTGAAGCCAAAGTCATACCCGAAATAAAATCCGATAGCGATGCCAAAGAGAAGAGTCATCGCGCCGAACAGTACGAGG
>CAYWQN010000010.1:22967-25345 GCA_964460875.1 uncultured Candidatus Saccharibacteria bacterium
ACTACCGGCACGGCGTCCGCCTCGCGGATGAGCGTGATGACATAGTGCCCGCGCTCCTGATTGCCAATCTCTCCTTCAGACAGAAGATAGCCTACCGGATACGTGAACGCGATGCCGAGCGCATCATTCACATAGCTCTGGGAGATGGGCTCCTGAGGAGCCGGCGCAAACGCGCTTCCGCCGTAGAAGATGGCGCCTGCGGCCAGAAGTGCGAGCACGATGACGATGCCGAGTACCGTGGGTTTCATACGCGTCAGTATATCAAATCGCCCTTCAGAGCTTCCGGGCGTCGTACGCCCAGTGGAGGAGCGCCTGCCGCTGTACCGGGCGGCACGTGAAGTCCCCTTTCCGGCAATTGGCCTGCACCTGGTATGCGTGACGGGCGAACGCCTTCCAGCGCCGTATCTGGCGGGCGTCTTCGATTTTGAGTCGGCGACCTAGGTAATACCTGCAGTACCACTGGAACCATCCCCGTGGGTCGTCCGCGTATATCCAGCCCTTGCGGCGCCATTCGGAAAGCGGCTGCGACGCCTTCACCCCGAAGCAATTGAGTTTGCACTCGGGCTTTTCCGCATGAGCTTCTTTGGCGTGCGTGAACCAGCTTGCCGGGAATTCGTCACGGCAGTCGCGCATGTACTTTCCGCAGAAGATGCCGAGCGAGAGCATTTCTTTCGGGGTGAGATGCGGCTTGAAGTCGGGATGGAAATTCTTTCCTTCGGGCTCCGTGAGCAGATAGGTATATCCCTTCTGCATCCGATCATTAACCACTACCTCTACCGGCTTCGTGCGCATACTACTTCTCGGCTAGGGGAATCAGGATTTCGCTATGAAGCATGAAGGGTGGTGTCCAAGGCGGGTTATAAAACGCCGCTTCAGGTTCTCCGGCTGCCGACATAGCGTCGCGTGCAAGCAGCGCAGCAAGTTCTGCTTTCTTCGCCTCCGTAGTTTTCGCGCTTCCCGACCAAGAAAATACGAGCGCCGCTACCGTACGCGGAGCGACGACACGCAAGGTCACGCGAGAATCGTTCGGCGTTGGCAAGGTATCGAGCGTATACTTTT
Source organism: uncultured Candidatus Saccharibacteria bacterium (assembly GCA_964460875.1). Classification (GTDB taxonomy): domain Bacteria; phylum Patescibacteriota; class Minisyncoccia; order Phycocordibacterales; family Phycocordibacteraceae; genus C7867-001. The sequence continues at coordinate 24,027 of CAYWQN010000010.1, forward strand.
TCGGCATCACGAACGAAATGACGCGGGCGTCGTCCTGCACTCCGCGAGCGACTACCGGCGCAGTCATCGCGATTTTTTCTGACGCACTAGGGCGCTCCCCCACGGGAGCTGTCATCGCGATGCTTGCCTTCGTTTTATTACCGCCGAAGATGTAGCCCGCGATGCGCCTGAATCCTTCTTCGATTGCGGTTCTCACATCTCCGGTCACAGCCGTTTCCGCCACGATGTACTGATCGTATCGGCGCAGCTCGTATCCAGCCCGCTTTTCGACGACACTGTAGCTCGGACGCTCGATACCGCGTACGGAGAAGTATCCGTACAAGGACCAGACCGCAATAAGGAGTACGAGCACGCCGAGAGCGATTACGAGAGGGTTCATATGCGTATTGTACGCTAGGAACTGCATCCCGCGGTGCTACACTTAATGCATGGACTTCTTCTACTGGTTTACGCATCAGTTCGATTTCGGCGGCGATATGGCATCCACTATCCAATATAAGGACTGGTACGCGGAGCTCGTGAAGCCGTTCTTCGCTCCGCCTCCCTGGCTCTTCGGGGTCGCCTGGGGAATCATCTATCCGCTTATCGCCATCGCAGCCGCATGGGCGCTCTACCTGTATTTCAAACAGCGCATCCCGCGCGGATTCATCGTGCTTTTCTTCGTGAATATCCTGGCGAATCTTTCATTTACGCCGATACTCATAACGACGCGCGATAACGTCCTCGTTTCCCTCTCCATTCTTCTCGTGCTCGCGACGCTTGCATGGCTCGAGGTGTGGGCATGGAAGCGCTCGAAGGTCATCTTCTGGCTCCTGGTTCCCTACCTTCTTTGGGGTACGTTCGCTTCTGTGCTGCAGCTTACGATAACCGCGCTTAATTAAGGCGTAGCGGTTTCAAGTACCTGAGCGGCATCGCGGTCACGCTCTGAAACCGAGCTCCGGTCATAAATTCCTCCATATTGAAGTCGCGCAAATCTCGTTCCGAGATATTGGTAGGTCCTACGTAGGCAATAGGCTCGTCCGAACCCTCTTCTGAGATGCCCGTCGCGATGACGAGCACGTTTTTCCCTGGCACCAGACCCACGGTATTGAGCGCTTTGCGCATGTCTTCAGGTATAAGACTTGCCTCGATGACCTGAGCTGGGCTCCCCGGCTTAAGCTGCTGCTCGGCGATCGGACCGTGATCGAATTTTTCGCTCATATGAGTATGAAGTAAATACAGGTAAGGAGTATGCCGAGGTTCATATATGCGGTAGCTGCCATCCCGGGAGCGCGATAGAGCGGATTCATGCGGTATCCGAGCCAGAACACGATGCGCGC
>CAYWQN010000010.1:25445-26705 GCA_964460875.1 uncultured Candidatus Saccharibacteria bacterium
GCGAATACATTCATCTGAAGCGCGAAGGAGAGGCGCTCAAGGACGCCTCCCATGCCAGGAAGTTCCGGAAGAAGCGTATAAAGCGCAAGCACCAAAAGCACCATCACCGCGATGCCGCTTGCGGCTCCGAACGCCACTATCTTCTGCTCACGTCTCATAACTCAGATCCGCCGAGCAGCTCGTTGGCGCGGAGCGCGACTGCGACGAAGCGAATCGCCGGGATGTCATTCGGGTTTTCGGGATACTGGCTCATGATGGAGCGCACGTCGTCTATATTCATGTCGCTTGCTTTCTCGCGTTCTATCTCGAACGCATTCCGGGTCAGGATTTCTGGTGCCGTCACGATGTCTGCAGTCTCGCTCTCGTCTTCAGGCACGTGCCGCCGCATAAAATCCTCCACCATCGAGCCGCGCTTGGCGTACCGGCTTCGTATCTCCAAAGATTTCGTATGGAGCGCATCGCGTTCGGCTTCTGATATCTGGAAGGGCGCATTCGCGCGCTCTCGGGCCGCATGTGCGTCATCGGCAATCTTTTTGTCGCGGAATTCCGCGAGACTGACGACCTCTTGCGCTCCTGCCCCGTCTGGAGACGCCTTCTTGAATGGCTCGCGTCGATGTTCTTCACTCATACAGCGATTATAGCGTACAGCAAGGCGAATTATCCGAATGCTGCTAGAGTGGGCGCATGGAAGACGGATTCCCCATGCGCATCAACAAATACCTCGCCTTGAAGGGGTTTTCGACGCGCCGCGGCGCAGACGAGCTTATCGCCGGCAAGAAGGTGTATATAAACGGCCGGCTCGCCGTGCTTGGCGATAAGGTCATCGAGACGGACAAGGTGGAGGTCCGCAAGTCAGGAAAGTCCGGCGCAAAGCTCGTCTACGCCGCATACCACAAGCCACGCGGCGTCATCACGCACTCGCCGGGCGAAGACGAAGAAGACATCGAGATGCTCATTGATGAGTACCCGGAGCTCGCGGGGGTCTTCCCCGTCGGAAGGCTCGATAAGGATTCTTCCGGGCTCATCATCCTCACGAACGATGGCCGTGTCACGGACAGGCTTTTGAATCCGAAATTCGAACACGAGAAGGAGTACACTGTCACCACCGCGCGTCCCTTGCGCCCATCCTTCAAGGAATACATGGAGGGCGGCGTCGACATCGAAGGATATGTAACGAAGCCCTGCCAGGTATTCATGAAGAGCGCCAGTAAGTTCGCTATCGTCCTTTCTGAAGGAAAGAAGCATCAGATACGCCGCATG
>CAYWQN010000011.1:0-25851 GCA_964460875.1 uncultured Candidatus Saccharibacteria bacterium
GGCTTTGTGTACTTCCCTTCTTAAAGCAAAACCCCCGCCACAGTGAGCGGGGGTTTTGCTTTTCCTAACCTGTCTTCAGGTCGAGAGAACTAGCAAGTGCGAGACAGTGCTCGAACTTGATTAGCCCTGGACGACGAGAGGATCGGTGTGGAAGTCGGAGTCAGTCTGGTCAATGTCCAGAGTCTGGAGGCTGTTGAGGTTCGAGTCCGTAGACGAGAACTTCACCTTGTCGAGACCAACCTGGAAGCTATTGAGGTCAGCAGACGTACCGCTCGGGTTGATGGTGACGACGACCGTGAAGGTCTCAGTTTCGTCACTGCGAACCACATAGTAGAACGCGTTGTCCGAGTCAGCAGTCGTGGTCATAGAGACCGTGACAGCCGAGTTCGTCGTCGATGCGGACATCGACGTGAGGACAACAGCACCTGCGTACGTCGAGGAAGCGATGCCGGAGCCAGTCGTTCCCGTCGTCGTAGCAACCTTCGGAACGTAGACGTCATCGCCAACGGCAGTGACATCGAACTTCAGGGTGAAGGTACCGTAGCTGTCGGTCACCGTGTTGTTAGACACGAGAGACGTCGACATATCGTTGCCTGCAACCGTGATACCGCCGTCAACTGCAAGGCCCTGGGCAAAGCCCGTTGCCGTACCGCTAACGTCAGAAGCATCACCAGTATCCTCGCCTTCCGCATCTACGTTAGCCGCAGCAACGGAGAAGGTAAGGGTCTGGCCAGTTGCCTGCCAATGACCGGACTGACCATAGAGCTCGATCGAGACGGTGAACTTGGTGGTTTCATCACCAGCAAGCGTGACGTCGAGATCATTGAAGTCGATGGTGCCGTCGTTGTTGATATCGCCGTCGAAGTCATCACCGTCAACCGTAAGGGTTGCGCGGCGGATGATGTCCGAGAGGTCGGTAGCAACGCTGTCAGCAGTGCCAGTAGCGACAGTGACCGTGAGGTCGTTCAAGAGAGCGTCAGCAGAGTCAGAGTTCTTGATTTCGAAGGCAAGAACATCGTACTCGTCAGACGTATCGTTGGTGTCGCCAACAAGCGTACCTGCATCCGGGGTGTTAGAAGACTTCTTGACCGTGAGGTCGCCATCTTCAGCTGCATCGAAGCCGAGGGTGATTTCTTCACCATCGCCTACGTACTGCTGGATGCCTGCGCCGTCGACTGCGCGAATACCGTCATCCGGAACCTGGACCTTGAAGGTCTGGGTGTCAGAATCAGATGCGTCAATCGAAGACTGTGCATCAGCCTGGATAGAGAGCTCGGCAGTGTCGCCCTCCTTAACTACAGCATCAACAGGGATGTCGATGGTGTAGAAGTCGAGGCCGCCAGTACCATTGTGGTCGCTGTCGTCATCCTCGTCGTCCCAATCGGACTTCGAGCCTGCGTCAACGTCGCCGATCTTCTTACCATCCATGTAGACGGCGAGAGAATCAACGTACTCCCAAGGGTGCTGGTTGTCAGCAGAAGAGTTCGGCTGGAAGTCGACGGTCACGCGCTGGAGGCGTGCATCGCCGTTGTCCACATCGAACTTAGCAACTGCGATCTCAGTGCCAGTGTCGCCCTCAGAGAGGTCATCACCGCCGATAAGGTCGAAGTTGTTGAGGTCAGCCTCGCCGCCGGAAAGTCCGCCGGTCGAAGTGCCACCCGTGCTGCCGGTAGAACCACCTGCCATGGCGTTGACCTTGGCGCGAGTGATAGGACCGAAGTAGCCAGCTGCCGGCGTTACACCGTTAGCTGCCTGCCATGCGGCAAGAGCAGACTGCGTCTGGGCACCGAAGTAGCCAGTCGCACCTGCCGGGATCGAGTAACCCTTCGAGATAAGCCACTGCTGGAGGGCCGTAACCTCTGCGCCGGACGAGCCGAGCGTGAGGTCCATCGTGAAGGTAGCGGAAGCGCTCATAGAGCCACCCTGCATTGCTGCAATCTGCGCGAGAAGCGCGTTGATCTGAGCCTGGAGTTCATCTGCCGTAGCTGCCTTTGCCGGTGCGGCGAAGGAAGCGAACGACATAGCAACGAGGCCGAGACCAGCGACGACTGCCGCGATCTTTGCAATTGCATTCGTAGTTGCAACCATAAATTCGTTTTTTAATTTGTTATCGAAGCGCTGCGACGCGGCTAATAATTGTGCGCCGCATGCGCATCGTTTCAGTTCTTACTAATTGTGTGCCGCTTGCGCGGCGTTTCTTCACATTTTTCAGGCTAATCCGACAGAGGACAGTATCGACCCATCCCCCATCGGCTAGCTGGCAAAGTTTGTTTCCGTTCTGGCGTTCATCCGTAATCAGAAATTTGCATCCGTTCTGGTGCTCCCTCCTCCTGGGGAGAAGACGAGCATTCACGCGGTATATGACCGCGTGACGCACATGACAAGCCCTATTGTTAAGGGAACCTGGCCGGATTCTTCTGCAGGGAGCCCGCAGAAGAATCCGGCATAAGTGTCCGCAGTGATTTCGCTTCGCGAAATCACTGCTTCCCTTAAAGCATGTCAACGAATCAATCGTTCATCCAGAGAGCCCCCTGCGTTTCGGTATACAGGGAAGTATACCGAGAAAGGGCCTAGGGATGCGGTTTTTTCTGTGTGGATAACACGAACGGGATAAATGCAAATAGACCGTCGCCGGTCTTTGATTTTTTGCACTTATTTCCGAGGGGCTCCCACGCGAACCATAGTACCCCTAAATACCCCTAAAGTCAATCGAGTCCAGAGCCAGAATCTGGGGCCCCTGAGGCCGTATCGGACACCTCTCCCGCGAGTGCATAGGTAGTCCAACGGCGCTCCCCCGTCCGGGAAACCCGGCCTTCTTGGACCAGTGCCTGGAGCTCGCGCTGGATGGTCTTTTCACTCACTTCGCGGATAAGGATAGAAAGGTCCTTTATATAGGATGGCCCTTTGGACTTCAGTATGGACACGATGGCGTCACGACGTCCGTTCTTGTCCTTTTTATCACCGTTATGTCCTTTAGCCTCTTGTCCTTTATATGCGCTTATCATAACGGACGGCTGGGCGCGCCGTATCGGACCTGGACTTTGCGGCGCCGTTTCAGTTCTAGAAGGCGCGCTTCGCGCAAGCGTAGCCAAGCTCGGCATATCATCGAGCGCAACTTTCGGATCCTCGTATGAGGAGACTTCCTGAATCAAATTATTGGCTTCGCGCATAATGATATCGGCATTCATAGCCGAAAGAAGGCCTGCAGCACGCGCCATCCGCAGCATGCTTCCGAGCGTGAGAAGCTCGCGCGCCAGGACGTCTTTTGCCGCCATCGGCGTGAGCATGGATGCGTCCACAATATCCACGGCAATCTTCTGAATGCGCTCGCGCAGAGCCTTTGAGTCCTTGAAGGCAGGCGACACCATCTGTATGGCTTTTGCAATGCGTTCTGCTTTTTTATATATGTACACCCTGCGTATGTCTTTTTCGAATACGTTGGAGAATATATCTTTTTCTAGGACTATTTGTTCGAAATCAGCGTGCTCTTCCCTTTTTTTAAGGGACATAACTTTGCTTATTTGTCCTTTATCGTCCATATAAAATTTGTATCGGTCAAGGACAAGTATACTCTCCGGAAGGTGCCGCGCAAGCTTTAAAAGACGCCGTGCGCGTCCGATCTCTGCGAAGTTTTTAGCAATACCGCCCTACCCGAGCAATGCTCACGCTCGGCACATCTCCGTCGAAAATAGGCTGTAAACAAGCGCTCCCTATGAATGTCTTCGACCAGGTAGATGGTAAAATCATGAAATGAAGGGCAAGAAAACCAAGAAGGAGCAGGGCTCCCAAGGCGTCATGCGATGGGTGCTCGCTATCGTACTCATTGCGCTCGGCCTCATTCTTCTTTTGGCTGCATTCGGGAGCGCCGGGTTTGCCGGTAATGCGCTCTTTACGTTCACTCGCGACATCTTCGGTCTTGCCGCATTCGTCCTCCCCCTCTGCATCGTAGCCATTGGCGTCATGGTCATCATGAAGCGCAGTCTGGTCTCGCCGCTCGTTGCTTCCGGAGGAGCCCTCATCGTCATCTCGCTTCTCGCATTGCTCGGCATCATGTCCCAGACCTTGGGCGGCGTCGCAGGCTCGTTTGTCGGACACCTCGCTTCCGACTTGTTTGGCATCGGCGGCGCGGTTATTCTCCTGCTCGCGCTCGCGCTTCTCGGCCTCATCATCGCCACCGACATCGTCGTCCTCATGAACAAGCTCATGGATGCCGCGTCGAAGACCGGCGAGGCATTGAGCGCGGTGAAGCTGCCGGAAATCGGAAAGAAAGACGCCGCAAGCGAAGACGCTACGGAAGAGCCTGAAGCGCCAGCTCCCGTAAAAGAGGCGCCTGACCGCGAACCCACGGTCACCGTATTTAATGAGAACGTAGAGAAAGGAGGGACTGCTATTCCGAACTTCGATGCCGAATACAACCCCCCTCCCCTTTCCATCCTCGGGGAGGATAAGGGCAAGGCTGCAGGCGGCGACATAAAGGCGAATGCGAACATCATCAAGCGCACCTTCCAGAACTTCGGCATCTCAATTGAAATGGACGAGGTCTCAGTCGGCCCAACGGTTACCCGCTACGCCATAAAGCCAGCAGAAGGCGTCCGCCTTTCAAAGGTGGTGTCCCTCCAGTCAAACCTGGAGCTTGCCTTGGCCGCACACCCCGTACGCATCGAAGCTCCAATTCCGGGCAAGTCCCTGGTGGGCATCGAAGTGCCGAATGCGGCGAAGGCCATGGTGGGCCTTGGCGGCGTGCTTTCCTCTCCTGAATGGAGCTCGAATGAGAAGCCGCTTCTCTCGGCCGTAGGCCGCGATATCGCCGGCACGCCGCACTATGTGAACATCGCGAAGATGCCGCACGGCCTCGTGGCAGGAGCGACCGGTTCCGGAAAATCAGTCGCCATCCACGCACTCATCACTTCCCTGCTGTACCGTAACGGGCCCAATCAACTCCGCTTCATCATGATCGACCCGAAGCGCGTGGAACTCACCCTCTACAACGGCATCCCCCACCTCCTGACTCCGGTCATCACCGACCCAAAGAAAGCCATCATGGCCTTGAAGTGGGCAGCCAAGGAAATGGAGCGCCGCTACAACATTCTCGAAAGCGAACAGGTGCGCGATATCGATTCCTACCACAAGACGGTGGTGGAGCCGGCGAAGAAGCGCAAGACCGGCGATATGCCCGAGTCCATGCCATACATCGTGGTCGTCATCGACGAGCTCGCTGACATCATGCAGAGCTACCCGAGAGAGCTCGAGGCCGGCATCGTGCGCCTTGCGCAGATGTCGCGCGCCGTCGGCATTCACCTGGTCCTCTCCACGCAGCGTCCGTCGGTAAACGTCATTACCGGCCTTATAAAGGCGAACGTGCCGACCCGTATGGCGCTCCAGGTGGCAAGCCAGATAGACTCGCGCACCATCCTCGACCAGGGCGGCGCAGAAAGCCTCCTTGGCGCAGGCGACATGCTCTACCTATCAAGCGATATGCAGAAGCCCGTACGCCTCCAGACCGCGTACATCAGCGAGAATGAAGTGAAGAAGGTGGTGAGCTACATAAAGCAGCACAATGCAGGCTCCTTGAACGCGCTTGACCTCGGCGGCGCAGCCGGAGGCGGAGGCTCGAACGGCGGCCAGCCTATCGAAATGAATGATGCGATCATGCTCGCAGGCGGCGGGGACGATGACGTGGATGACGACATGTACTCCGAAGCGAAGGCGGCGGTCGAAGAAGCGGGTCGTGCCTCGACCTCCTACCTTCAGCGCAAGCTCCGCATCGGATACTCACGGGCGGCCCGACTGATGGATATCCTCGAAGAAAAAGGCGTCATCGGCGCCGCTGACGGCTCGCGCCCGCGAGACGTCTTGTCGCGCGCAGGCGCAGCCCCTGCCCCATCGGATACCGAGGACGACGAGCGCCAGTTCTAATCAATGTTCCTCCGCACTGCCGCCGCAATCGTTCTCTTGCTCCTCATCGGGTACGGCGCCGTGAAGGCATTTCCTCTTCTCCGCGGCCCTGTGCTCGCGATAGATTCCCCCATAAACTACACAAGTTCGGCGGACGGCTTCATCACCATTTCAGGCGTGGCGCATAATACTGAAGCCTTATTTCTCGATGGAGGCCCCCTGCTCATTGACCCAGAAGGACGGTTTTACGAGACCCTACTTCTGCCTTCGGGCGGCGCTATACTTACGCTAACCGCAAACGACCGCTTCGGCAGATCCGTTACCGAGCGCCGTCAGGTTTACATTCCCTAAACTTCCCTATTCATGGCACCAAAGAAAAAAGCAGCAGCGAAGAAAGCTCCGGAGTCCGCCGATATCGAAGCCGACGCTTCAGCTCCGGCCTCCGACAAGAGCAAGTCAATCGAGTTGGCGCTTAAAGAAATTCGCACGAAGTTCGGCGACGAATCCATCATGACGTATGGCGCCGGCAAAGTGGCTGCCATCCCATCAGTCTCCACGGGCTCCATCGGTCTTGATGCTGCGCTTGGTATCGGAGGCTTCCCTCGCGGACGCATTATCGAGATATATGGTCCAGAGTCTTCCGGTAAGACCACGCTTGCGCTTCATGCAATCGCCGAAGCGCAGAAGAAAGGAGGTGTGTGCGCGTTCGTGGACGCTGAGCACGCCCTTGACCCTGAGTACGCTCGCAAGATTGGTGTGAAGCTTCCTGAGCTCCTCATCTCCCAGCCAGACACGGGCGAGCAGGCGCTTGAGATAGTGGAGTCCTTGGTGCGCTCAAACTCGGTCGACATCGTCGTCGTGGACTCGGTGGCAGCGCTCACCCCGAAAGATGAAATAGAGGGCGACATGGGTTCGGCGCAGATGGGAAAGCAGGCCCGCCTCATGAGTCAGGCGCTCCGCAAGCTCACCGCAATCACGGCAAAGTCGAAGACCATCATCATCTTCATCAACCAGATACGCATGCAGATTGGCATGATGTTCGGAAACCCGGAGACCACCACCGGTGGTAAGGCACTTAAGTTCTACACCTCAGTGCGCCTTGATATCCGCCGTATCGCGCAGATTAAGAAGGGTGAAGAAGTTGTGGGAGGACGTGTGCGCGTAAAAGTAGTGAAGAATAAGGTCGCTGCCCCATTTAAGACGACTGAGTTCGATCTTCTGTACAACGAAGGGATCAGCCGTGAGGGAGAAATTCTCGCACTCGGCGAGAAGTATGACCTCATCCAGAAGTCAGGCTCCTCGTATAAGTACGGCGAGGTGAGCCTCGGCCGCGGATACGACGCCAGCCGCACGTTCCTCCGAGAGAATAAACCGGTGTCAAACGAAATCCTCAAACAGATTCGCGAGAAACTCGCAGCTGCGTAATACAAAAGCTCGCGCACCGGAAGATCCGATACGCGAGCTTGAAGTGAGACGATATACCCGTTCGCTTGGTACTACCGCTCATCGTCGGGATAGTAGGCGTCGCCTTCTGGCACTTCGCCAGCATGCAGACCTCTCGGCTGGTTGTTGATGCATTCTTGCGCCTGCTCCTCGTTACAGCCAGGACCATCGACATCAACGCCGCAGTTTTTGCATAGCATCTTGCCTCCTCCGATCCGCGCCTGTGCGGTTCGTTCGAGCAGCGTAGTCGGTGTACCCCTTCCCCGTCAAGCTTGAAAAAGGCGGGTGCTTTGGCTATCATTCCCCTACTAACGCCTCAGGGCATTTTTCATTTATGGCAATCCTCTCATACAACGAAATCACGCTTAAGAAGGTCATCGTATACGAAGGCCAGCCGTACAAGGTGCTCTCCTCCCATGTATTCCGCATGCAGCAGCGTAAGCCGGTCAATCAGACCAAGCTCCAGCATCTTGTATCGGGACGTGTTATCGAAATCTCTTTCCATCAGAACGAGAGCGTCCCTGAGGCAGACATCGAGCGCATGGAGGCAACGTACCTCTACACGAACCGCGGCGAGTCCTGGTTCTGCGAAGTAGGCAATCCAAAGAATCGCTTCTCCTTCCCCGAGGAAGCGGTGCACGACAAGGTGCAGTGGCTCGTGCAGAATTCTCCCGTGGAATGCCTCGTGTTTGAGGAGAAACCGGTAACGCTTGAAATCCCTATCAAAATGGACTTGAAGGTAACGGAAGCACCTCCGGCAGTGAAGGGCGACACGGCAACCGGCGGCAACAAGCAGGTTACGCTCGAGTCCGGCGCCACTGTGCTCACCCCCCTATTCATTAACCCCGGCGACGTGCTGCGCATCAATACCGAAACCGGCGATTACGTCGAACGAATGGAGAAAGCGTAGCGCTACAAGAAAAAGCCCCGCAGTGCGGGGCTTTTTCTTTTTCCTGACTGCTTACGCAGCGAGGTACGGGAGAAGCGCCATGTAGCGCGCGCGCTTAATCGCAAGAGCGATCTGGCGCTGCTTGTCAGCCGGAATACCGGTGCGCTTCTTCGAGAGAATCTTCGCGTGCGGATTCATGAACTGACGAAGGTAGACCACATCCTTGTAGTCTATAAACTTCTTGTTCTCGATTTCCTCGCGTTCTGCCTGGAATGCCATAGTTCCCCTAATCTATAGGAGCGGGAGGGGTTTGTCAAAAAAGGAAAAGGCCCGGGTATCGCGTGAGCGACCCGGGCCATCCCTGTTGGTACATTCCCAGCCAGCCTCGCGGCTCCTGGTTCCGGCCCGTCAGGGGCCTCCTCTACCCCTCCTTATGGGGAGTCTGCAGCATCAGTTGCGAGTCCGGGGCCACCCATCGCTCGCAATTAGGCACTTTAGCCGGCAGTGAAGATGTGTGTCGAAGCTCAATCGCTTCTGTAAATAGATCACATCCATATAGGACTGCTTGCGCAATCCGTTCGAGGAGCGCGCTCGCATCCTACGCCCCTAGAGCGAATTGTTCAACTAGAACGGGATGTCCTCGGGATTAATGTCCTCGTCAGGATACTGGATAGCATCCCCTCCGTCTGCAGGAGCGCTCTGCGCACCTTCGTCGCGACCGGAGGAACGGCCGCCGTCATAGCCGCCTCCCCCGCCCTGGCCGGGACCGCCGCTTGCACCGAACTGGAACGTCTCCGCGACTATCTCCGTGCGGTACTGCTTTACGCCGTCTTTCTCCCACGAGCGCGTCTGTATGCGCCCTTCTACATAAATCGGGCGGCCCTTCTTCAAGTACTGGCCGATGACATCCGCAGTGCGGCCGAAGGCGACGACGTTATGGAATTCCGTCTGTTCCTGCTTTGCACCATTCTTATCCTTGAAGACGCGGTTGGTCGCAATACTGAAGTTTGCGACGTTCTGGCCGGAAGGGAGCGCCTTCATCTCAGGATCGCGGGTCAGATTGCCGTACAGCTGAACTTTATTCAAATACATATGCAGTGATTTTTAGGCTATTCAAGCGAGGCCAGGGCGCCCAAACAGCGTCCCCTGACACGCTCCTGGCATTATACCCTTCAGCGTATAGTGCAGCGAATAGATAAGGAAAAGGCCCCTTCCGGGGCCTTTTCTCTTCTAGAAATCCGCTTACGCGACTTCCTTTATCGCGGCGTCGAGCTCAGCGTCCGAAACCTCGCCTTCAGTGGGCTCCATAGGCTCCATCTTGCCGAGAAGCTCAAACATCTCTGCAGAGTGCTTGGCTACCTCCTTATCCGTGCGGATGTCGAGGAAACGGAAGATGCGGGTATCTGCGCGCGCGGCCTCAGCGACCTTCTCGTGCCCCGCTCCGTCTGCCTCGTACGCAATCCATGCGAAGAAGCTCGAATCGAAGTCGCGGCGTCCGGCGGTCTCGCCGCGGGAAATGGTGTATGCGAGCGGAATCTTGGTCGGCTCGCCTTCGGCGACGATGGAGCCTGCAGCCTCCGCGAGCGTGCGGATGCCCTGGTAGGTCTTCTTTGCCTCGTCGGCCGTAAGCTCAGGATCGATGTGGAACCCGATTTCGTATACGCGAAGCTCCGCGTGGTCCGCGCTCATGTCCTCGGGTGCAGCACCCGTCGTGTCTTTCTTTGCCATAGTGAGGGCATCCTAGCATGGGCCTTTAGAGGCGGCAACCGCCGGTTTGACACGCCGCACCGGTCCGCGTACGTTCTTTCGGTGCGCATAGGGCGCCAAAGGGAGTACGGCAATGGCAGAGAACCAGGCACGGCTGGTCCAAGGCTTCTTTAACGACGCTCACTGCATCCAGATGACGTTCGCGTCATTCGCAGAGGGTAAGCCTCAGGACCATACGCCTCTCGTCATCGACCGCGCCGTGCGGCGCGTTCCCATCGGGCCGAACCGGTACCTTCCCCCGGAAGACGTTCGCTTCTTCGATATCGTCGAGAAGGACGGATACCAGAATGTCGTCGTGCGCGTGAAAAGCTTCGAATCCTCAGCCGACATGCAAGTGCTCGGCAGGACGACGGATTACGGGGCCGCTGACCTCTGGGTCACGCATGCGAACGATTTTTTCGGCTACAAGAAAGGCTCACCGTGAGCCGTAGGTGGGCTGCCGCGAAGAACTCGCGACAGCCCATTCTTTTTATATGCCGAATACGCGCTGCGCGTTTTGGAGTACAGCGGCCCGCACCATCTCCTCCTCTTCCCCGCGTATGCGCGCCAGGGCCGCGACAACATCGCGGACCGCAAGCGGCGTATTGCGCTTCCCGCGATTCGGTGCGGGCGCAACATAAGGCGCATCGGTTTCCGTAAGCAGGTTCGAAAGCGGAATGGAGCGCACGACGTCGTCGTAATCCTTCGTGAAGGTAAGCACGGCCGTGTACGAGAATGTCGCACCGAGCGAAAGCAGCTTTTCGGTCATTGGCACGTCGCCCACGTAGAAATGCATGTTCATGTGAAGATCTGGGTATTTCCGCATCGCCTCTTTGAGCATTTCGTACGCATCCTCATACGCATCCATCGTCCCCTTTGAAGGGCGTGCATGGATCATGAGCGGCTTCCCGGTCTCTCCCGCGAGCGCTATGTGCCGAGCGAAGACGTCTTTCTGCCGCGCCTTCTCGCTCCCTGGGTCCTCCGGCCGGAAATAAGCAGAGCTTGCTTCCTTCGCTTGCGTCGCCATAGCTGAATCTGGAGATTCAGCTATGGCTTGCTGCGCTCGGTAGTAGTCAAGACCGCACTCCCCTATTGCGACGACTTTCGGGTCCTTCGCAAGCGTTGCGTAGTATGCATCTTCGTATCCTTCGTTCGGCTTGTCGTTGGGGTGCAGGCCGATGGATGCGAACAGCGCCACGCCGTCAGCCAGCGCAACCGCGAGTTCCGAGGTAGTACGGTCAGTCCCGACCACGAGGCCGCCTACATCAGCCGCGTTCATCGCGGCACGCACTTCGGCACGATCCGCGTCGTACGCATCAAACTGTATATGGCAGTGCGAATCGAAATACTTCATTGCAGGCACCATAGCATAAAACGAGGCCGCTCCCGAAGGGCGGCCTCTTATTATTCACTGCGACTTGTTGGCTTCAAGCGCAAGGACAACGTCCGCGAAAAACTGACCAGCAGGTACTAGTCCGGGAAGCCTGACTACTACCCGCCGAGCCTCGCGGGAATCGGCGATGATGCGGCTGGCTTCCTCACGGAAGTCCGCGTTCGTCGCAAACTCTTGTTCCAGGCGCTCTAGCAGTGATTTGGCGTGAGACATTTTTACCTCGTAGACAGTAAAAGTTAATGGCCCACATACCCAAACTACACTATATCACACTTTATTGAATTTGTCTAATACGTACAATGTGGCCTAGTTGAGCCGCGGGAAAAGGTTTTGCGGCTTGTTGTTTTCCTTTATCGCTCCAAGGATAGCGGCAGAGGTAGCGGGCAGTATGGGCGCGAGGTGCGCTGAAATCTTCGCCAGGTGGCGGATCAGTTTTTCGATATCTGCGCGCCCTTCTTCCTTCGTAGCGTCTAGTTTGACTTTCTTATAAGGCTCAGAAGAGGTCATGTATTCATCTCCCTTTCCGACGTGTTCAAAAATAAGATCCACGGCCTCTTGGAAGCGATAGGCGCTTATGAGTTCGGAGAAAGCCTCCTCGACTTTCGTATCAGTGTCAGAAAGCGATACTGGCCCAGAAAGATTGTCTTCCGCAAGCTTCATGACGCGCGCAACCAGGTTGCCGAGCCCGTTCACGAGGTTCGCGGTATACCACTCGTCGAGACGCTCCCAGGTGATGTCGGAGTCTTCGACCGGATGCACATGGCGCAGCAGGAGGTAGCGTGTCGCTTCCGTCCCGTACTTTGATACGAGCTCGTAGGGGTTAATAACGTTCCCAAGGGACTTCGACATGCGTTGCCCTCCTGAGTTTATGAAGCCGTGATAAAAGACCTGGTCGCTGTTCTTTATGTCTGCAGACATGAGCATGGCCTGCCACATGAGGGACTGGAAGCGCACCTGGTCTTTGCCGGCCATCTGCACCACCTTCCCTTCCTGCCAAAACTTCTTGAAATTCCCGGCGTCGTCATCCGGCCAACCCAAGGTGGAGATGTAGTTCGTGAGCGCATCGAACCAGACATACATGACCTGCGTATCGTCGCCCGGCACCGGCACGCCCCAGGCAAGGCGGCTTCTCTCGCGCGAGATGCTGAAATCATCGAGGCCGTTCTTTACGAAATTAATCGC
Source organism: uncultured Candidatus Saccharibacteria bacterium (assembly GCA_964460875.1). GTDB lineage: Bacteria > Patescibacteriota > Minisyncoccia > Phycocordibacterales > Phycocordibacteraceae > C7867-001. The sequence goes on from CAYWQN010000011.1 coordinate 12,549, forward strand.
TTCTTCGCGGCGCCATTCGGGCACAATGACCTGCTCGGCCGAGAGATAGTCGAGGAGCCGGTCTTCGTATTTCGAGAAGCGAAAGAAATAATTCTCTTCCGATATGGTTTCAGGCGTCAACGATGGATGGAGCACGCACTTCCCTTCCGCGAGCTCTTTCTCGGTCTTATACGCTTCGCATCCGACGCAGTACGTGCCTGAGTACGTTTTTTTGTAGATATCGCCCGCAGCGTCGCAGCACTCCCACATCTTCTGCGCCGCCGCATAGTGAGCCGGGTTCGTGGTGCGAATGAACGCGTCCGGGGAGAGGTCGAGCGCCGGTATCAGCTTCTTGAATTCGTTTGAGAAATGATCGACGTAGTCATGCACGTCTTTGCCGGCCTTCTCCGCTGCCTGGAGGATTTTCTGCCCGTGCTCGTCCGTGCCCATATTGAAAAACACTTCGTCGCCCATGAGGCGGGCGTGGCGCGCGAACGCGTCCGCCTGCACGAACTCGAGCGCGTTGCCGATATGGGGGTCGGCGTTCACATACGGGAGCGTGGTGGTGAGGTAGCGCTTCATTACTTTGCAGCAACGCGGTGCTTCTGGAGGTCGTTCACGAATTCCTGCACGCACGCGGCGATAGGAACGGAAAGAAGGACGCCGAGGAACCCAGCGAGCTGGCCGCCCGCGATAAGCGCGATGATGACGAGGATGGGCGGCACGCCGACGATTTTCTTTACCACGAGCGGATAGATAAGATGCGCCTGGAACTGATTCACGATGAGGTAGAGCCCGGACACGAGCGCAACGAGCGTCAGGTCGCCGGTCGTGAGCGCGACCGCGATACCAGGGACCGCAGCGGCCACTGAGCCGAACACGGGAATGAGCTCCATGATGCCGGCGAATATGGCGAGCAAGAGCGCGTACGGTATCGAGAGAATTGAGAGGCCGAGGAACAGAAGCACGGTGATGATGAGGGAGAGGAGAAGCTGCCCCTGCATCCAAAGGCCTATCTTCTTCTGGGAGCGCTTCCAGAGGCCGAGCACGTAGTCGCGGTGCTGCTCGGGGGTCACAAGCCGCAGGAAGTCGTCCACGCCCGTTTCCTGAAGGGAGAAGTAAATCGAGACGACGATGGTCAGAATGAAATAGAATACGCCGCCGAATATCGCGGACACGAAACGCAGCACGCCTGCTCCAGTATTTGCAAACGCATTCTGTAAGGAAAGCACCGTATCCGTCAGAGACGGCGCAAGTGATACGCTCTGCAGGAACGGAAGCGAAGAGAGGTTTGATACCTGACTTACGTACTGCGGCACGACCGCCAGGAGGGCGATAGCTTCGGCGAGCATTGGTGGTATGAAGAACCAAACGAGGGCGATAAGGCATGCGAGCACCAGTGCGTATACGGAAACGACCGCCAAAGCGCGTGGAAACTTGCGCTTCAGAAAGAATTCGACTCCCGGCTCAGCAGCTGACGCTATGACAACTGCGGAAAGAAGTAGCAAGACGAGTGTCGAGAGCTGCCACAGCGTCCACACGGCCGCCGCGACGATGACGATGCGTATAAGGCCGCCGAACGAGATGGTGATGGCATGCTTCTGGTCCATTACGGAGATACTAGCATAATCGCCCTTTTCGGGGCGTTAAGCGGCTTTTTTCATCGATATAGGCGAGAGCGCCGCGCGCCGCAGCTCGTCCTCCATGCTCTTCAAGGTCGCGCGCAGACGAGAGTCCGGCTCTTCATTCACAAGTGCATCATAGTCTGCCCTATTGAACGGCAGCCCTGCTCTCGCGGCGAGCCGCTCGATAAGCGCCGCATCGGCTTCAGGATTTTCCCTGCCCGTGGTCGGACTCACTGCATTGAAATTGGCGATGCTGCGGAGCGTGCCGGGGCCAAGCAGCATATCCACGTGCTTGCCGAATGAGAAGTCGTTATTGCAATATGCGTCAGATAGCAGCAGCCATGAGTCGCGCAGCGACGCCTCGCCCCGTTCTTGCATAGCCGCGGCAAGCGCGTGCAGGACGAGCTGGACGAGATACCGGTTCTCGTCGTACGGATGAGGGTTCTGCCATCCGTACGGGTCTATCATGCGCGCCAAGGTCTCGGTAAAGCCTTCATTGAAGGGAACGAACTTGTTCTTATTCCGATCGTCGTCATATACATCTTTTGGGAGCGTCGTAATAATATCGAACCCTGCTTGCCGTCGCATACGCGAACTACCGTTAAACCTAACGGGATGGACCGCCTTCTCTTCGCCGAGGAACGCCGCATGATGAACCAACTCATGCACTGCGGTCGAACGAACCCCCTCCTGCCCTTCTGCTTTCACGACCCAATCGCCTATCGCGACTGCTCCATACTCCCAGCTGTATAGACCTCCGGCTTCTATTCCGTCTTCAGCGCCGGAGTACGGATCAGCAAGGCGAAGCTTGGAAAAAAAGAATATCTTCTCTCGTTCAGCGAGGCGGCGAACGCGCGTCGCGGATTCCGAGTGACCTATTCCTTCAAGGAAGGCGGCCACATCGCTCTTTGCCTGCTTGAGCGTTTCCAATGATTCCGCATCCGCCGACCGCTTGCCTTCGAACGTTATCGAATCCCTGCTTTCCTGTACGAGACGTTCGCGAGACGACTCTGCCTCCGCTCCTTCGGATTTCTTTGGTTTTGGGGGGACCTCGAAGTTAAAGAACTTCATGCAGCTCAGCGATTGCGACGCGCTTCTGCTCCCCCGTGTCGCGGTCGCGCACCGTTACCGTATCAAGAAGCTCGGGGTTCTCTCCCAGCGTATCGAAGTCGATAGTGATGCAGGACGGCGTGCCGATTTCGTCCTGACGGCGATAGCGCTTGCCGACGTTCCCGTTATCGTCGAACGCGACGCGGGTGCCCGCTTTCTTAAGCGCCATATACACTTCGCGCGCTTTCGCGACCAGCTCCGGCTTGTTTTTGAGAAGCGGGAATACTGCAGCACGATAGGGGGCGAGGTCGCGGTGGAGCGCAAGATACACGCGCGGTTCGCCGCCGAGCTCGTCGACGCGATATGCGTCGCACAGGAACGCCATGAACATGCGACCCATGCCGACCGACGTCTCAATAATCCACGGAATGTACTTCTCCCCGGTCTCCGGATCCGTGTAGCGCAAATCCACTTTCGAGTATTCCTGATGCTGGGTGAGGTCGTAGTCGGTGCGGTCGTGCACACCTTCGAGCTCGTCGAAGCCCAAGGACGGAAACTCGTACTCGATGTCCCATGCGTCCTTCGCGTAGAACACCAGGTTCTCGTGCTGATGCCATCGGAGCTTCTCCTCGCGCATACCGAGCGACAAGTACCATCCCCACCGGCCCTTCTTGGTCTCTTCGTACGCCTCCTTGTTCTCATTCGGCCGGATGAAAAGCTGGGTGTCCGCCTGCTCGAGCTCGCGCGTGCGGAATAGGAAGTTGCGCGGCGAGATTTCATTGCGGAAGGCCTTCCCTATCTGCGCGACGCCGAACGGCACTTTGGGACTCATCGTATCGACGATGTTCTTGTAGTCGAGGTAGATGCCCTGGCACGCCTCGCCCGGGAGATACACGGGTTCGGAGCCGTCAGACGTGAAGTCCCCAAGATTGGACTTCACCAGGAGATTGAACGCACGCACTTCGGAGAAGTTCTTCTTGCCGCACTTCGGGCATTTGATCGTATCGCGGTTGGCGTCAAAGAGCGCATTGATGTCCTCGACAGACATCTTCTCGTCCGCGCTCACCCCGAGCGCGGCGAGCTCCTTGTCGACGCGGATGCGCGTGTTGCATTCGCGGCATTCGGCCAGCGGGTCAGAGAACCCTTTGGTGTGCCCGCTCGCGTCCCAGGTCTTCGGATGCTTAAACATCGCCGAATCGAGGCCGTAAAAGCTTTCCTTGTCGTACACGTTCGCCTTCCACCAGGCGCGTTTCAGGTTATTCAAAAGCTCGACGCCGTTCGGTCCGTAGTCGAAGGTGCCGGCGAGGCCGCCGTAAATCTCAGAGCCGGGATAGACGAAGCCGCGCCGCTTTGCGAGCGAAACGATGTCTTCAAGCGATGTGGTTTCTTTTTTCATTATTTAACGGTGCCGAGGCTGTTCTGATAATTCGAATCCGTCTTCGTCTGAATGTCGACGGCGGACGCGGTCGCCGAAAGCTGTTTTTGGACGAACCGGTCGAATCCTGAAAGCGTCGCTTCGCTTACGAGTGTTGGACTTGTACCTTTTTGGGAGATGCTTGGCAAGAGCGCGACCTGGAAGGATGCTCCGCGCGACGAGTTCGGCGGCACGTCTCCCAAGGTCCAGGTAACTTCGCGGGTCGCCGGGTTGTACTGTATCGCGTTCCCGCTCGTCTGGCCCGTAAAGCGCACGAAGGACGGAAGCTTCATGGACGCGCCGGCGTTCGCGACGGTATTCACCGTGTTCCCTGCTCCAAGCAGGATAGTATAGGTGGTCTCCTGGTCGGGCACGGGCGGCAGCGGGCCCGTGTTGGTGTAGGGCCCCGTGCTCCGCACCGCACGCATGGAAAGCGAAAGATCGCTCTGGATTTTGACGGTCCGGGTGATAGTCGAGGCGATAGTATCGGCGACCCCGGACTGCCCCGCCCTGCGGCCGGATACGGACACCGAGAGCGTCATGGCGGGATTCCGGAGCGCGGCGATAGCGGGGCCGGATTTCGAGGGGAAGGCGACTGTGCCGTTCCCGGTGTCTCCCGGCGCGGGGTTCGCATGCGACGACACCGTGTCGTGATCAAAGCGTATGGTCTTCGTCAGCGATTGATAGAACCCGTTCGTCGCGATAGTGCCCGCAGGATTCAATGCATCTCCGCCGAGCGTCACCGTTATCGCGCCGTCTTGTATGGGCGTCGGGAGCTCATTCACCCAGGTGAGAAGCGCCGTTACCGGCTCGCCCGCACGGGCGACTATGGTCGGGCTGTCGTCGCGATTCAGGCTGAGCGAAACAGCGAAGAACGGCTTTGCCAGCGCGACGCTCGCGGTGTTTTCCGTGTACGAAACGCCGAACTCCCGCGAATCCGGGGATTTGAGCGCTCCTGCAGTGAAACGGAATACGCGCGTCTCCCCGTCCTGGCCCGAGAGCGTGCCGTTCACGCGTATCTCGCGCTCCTCGCCGGGAGCCAGGGTGCCGAGCGAATAGAGCTCGCCTGAAAGCGGTTCAGGAGATGCGGAGGTTTTCTTGAAGCCAAACGGATACTCGGCGCGCACCGCGACGTTCGCAAGCGGCGCGGACGCATTCGAGCGCACCAGGACAGAGACGGTGAGCGGCTGGCCTGAAGCGGTCTCCGAGAGCGTGGTTACCGAAAGGCCCACGGGCGACGTGGAGATGGTGAATTCATACTGAGCTTTTTTTACGAATACCGCGTTCGAGCTTCCGGTCCGGTACTCCACCGTGATAGGTATGGAAACTTTTTGATTCTCAGCACCGAAAAATGCAGCGCGCACGGTGCGGTTCACCGAGGCTCCTGCGGGGATGTCGCCGAGCGTATCCGTGTAATGCGGCAGCGGCTTGCCAGTGTCGTCAGGATCGGTGGTGCCGTCGGGGAACTGCAGCGTGAGGGATGCGCCCGTGAGCGCGACCGGGTTTGAGTTCTTAATCGTGATGAGCATCGGCACCGCTTCCCCGCCAGCGACCGTGACCGGCCCTTGGATGCCGATATCAAGATGATCGGTCGATACCGAGCGTCCGCCGAGAAAGAGCACGAACGCCGTGACGCCCCCGGCAATCACGAAGAACGCGATAGCAAATCCAAGAAACAGCGCAGCAAGCGAGATTTTCGATTTGGGCTTGGCCGGCGGCGGTGGCGGCGCTTTCCACCCTTCTGGAGCTGCCGGTCGGGCAGCCGGGAGCGCAGACTCCTCGACCTGCCTCACAGGAGCGGGCGCATACAAGCGCTTTCGCATTTGTTCGAGCGGACTGTCGGCTGGTTCCGGTGAAGGCATGCTGTCGCACAGTATACCGCGCGCCTAGAGCCCCGACGCTTCTATGCCGCGATTCACGCGGAGAATCAGGTCGCGACGCGATGCGATGACCTCTGCGAGCGTGCTTGCGTCGTACTGCCCCTCTCCCCCGGGAATAGTCCCTGCATCTAGTCCGAGGGCTCGCAACAGACGGAGCGCAGCAAGCGTTTCCGCCGCATCTGCTTCAGGATCAGTAAGCGTAGGGAGCGTTTCAAGCAAACCTCGGAATATGTAAAACGGCGCTGCGTCATTCGACTCTCCATGAACCAATCGCATGAGGAGACGGCTGATGCGCCCGGCGCGCGAACGCGCGGGCGCGGGAAGCGTCGCGAACCAGTCTTTAGCGAGGGTCGCGCCTGACAGGCGCCATCCGTCCTTGCCGCGCACCAGTATCACGTCGGACTCGTTCAGAGTCTGTACCGCCGAGGCGAGCTTGGCGCCCGGTTTTCGCACCCCTTGCGCCCGCGCTTTCACGAGGCCGAACTCATGGGTCAGAAGATAGAGGAGCGCGCTCGCTTCGGCCAGAGGGCTTCGCGCGAGCACTATTGCTTCGGCCGAGTACCTAGGCCGCATCGCGAACGACGTCGAAAGCAACCGGGCCGCCTGAAAGCTCAGCCGTATACGGGCCGCTCCCTTTGTTCACCCGCACCTTGTCTTTGGGCGAAAGGCCCATCGATTTGCGCGCCTCGGCTACCGCGCGCGCGAAGACGCGTTCGTCGCCAAGCGCGATGAGCTCTGGCGTAAGCGCGGTATCGAGCGCCAGTTCTTTTGCTTCCTGGACTACGTTCTGCACGTTGAGCTCGTCCGCGAGTATCGCGGCAAGTTCCGCGGAAAGATTCCCCGGTATAGAGAGCGTCGCGAGCGCCTGGCTCACATTTATGTTCGCCTGCTGCCGGAGCTTCAGCGCTTCGGACGCAAGCGTACGGACACGCGCCATCTCCTCCTCAAGGCCGGTATCCGCTTTTTTGAGGAAGTCGAACATGCCCGCCTTTTTCGCTTCCGGCCACGAAGCGAGATGCACGCTCTCTGCGTCTTCTTCGGTGCGCACTTCCCGGAAATGCTCTTCGGCGATGAACGGCGTCGCCGGGGCCATGAGCAAGGCCAGGGTGCGGAGCGTGTGGCGCAAGGTCGCCAGCGCCGCTTTCTTATCCTCCCCTTCCTCCTTGAAGCGGTCCCTTGAGCGGCGCACGTACCAGGTGGAGAGATCGTCTATGAAAAGCGCGAGCGGACGAACCGCGCTCTGAAGGTCGTACGACTCGTACCCACGGCTGACTTCCTGCGTCAGCGCTGCTAGACGCGCGAGTATCCAGCGGTCGATGACGTGCGCGCTTCCCGTTCCCGGGGGCGTGCCGTCCGCGTGCAGCTTATAGAAGGCCAGGACATTCGCGAGCCGGCCGATGCTTTTCTTCGCCGTCTCGTCGACGCCTTCTTCGGAGAATGAGAGATTCTCCGCGGCAACGACCGGGGACGCGAGAAGATAGAGGCGGAGCGCGTCGGCGCCGTACCCGTCGACTATCTTCATCGGGTCCGGATAGTTATTGAGCTTCTTCGACATCTTCTTCCCGTCCTCGGCCAGGACAATGCCGTTCACGATGACGTTCTGAAAGGCGTTCTTCTTAAAGAGCGCGCCCGCGAGCACGTGCAGGTAGTAGAACCAGGCGCGCGTCTGGTCCTGCCCTTCCGCGATGAACTGTGCAGGAAACACGGCATCAAATTTTTCCTTGTCTTCAAATGGGTAGTGCTTCGAGCCGTACGGCATGGAGCCTGAGTCGAACCACGTATCAAGAACGTCGGGAATGCGGCGCATCGTCTTCCCGCATGAGCACGGTACGGTTATCTCGTCGACGATATGCTTATGCAGATCGTCTATCGCCTTGCCGCTCGCCTCTTCAAGCTCGGACGCGCTTCCAAACACCCGTTTGGCTTTGCAGCCTTCGCATACCCATATCGGTATGACTGACGCCCAGAATCGCTGGCGCGAAATGGACCAATCGCGTGCGCCTTCGAGCCACTTGCCGAAGCGCCCTTCCTTTATATGTGCCGGGAACCAATTCACCTTTTTCGCGTTCTCGAGCAGATTCCCTTTCAGCTTCTCTATGGAAACGAACCACGACGAGGTCGCGTAGTTCAAGAGCGGCGTGTCGCAGCGCCAGCAGTGCGGATACGAGTGCGTGATGTTCTCTTTTGCGAAGAACGAGCCGTGCTCCTGAAGGTACTTCAGCACGGCGATATCAGTAGCCAGCCGCTCGGCGTCATTCTCTGAGCGAGGCTTCACCTCAAGACCCGCGAATGCCGCGACTTCCGGCTTCATCGTGCCGTCGAATGCGACGTGCTGGACGAACGGAAGATTCACTTGCTTCGAAAGCTCCCAGTCGTCTGCGCCGAACGCCGGCGCCTCGTGAGCGATGCCGGTACCTGCGTCGTCGGTGACGAAGTCCGCGTGATATACCTTCCAGCCGTTCTCTCGATTCTTGAGAGACGCATCGTTCACGTAGTAGTCGAACGGGGGCACGTAGGTCTTCCCGACAAGCTCGCTGCCTTTCATTTCCCGCACGATGGTCGGATTCTTGAAGCCGTTCTTGTGGCGTTCGAGCCCTGACTTCCCGATGATGTATCGGGCGCCCTCGTCCTCGACGAGCAGATAGTCGAGGTACTTCCCTACTGCGATAGCAACGTTCCCGGGAAGGGTCCACGGCGTCGTCGTCCACGCCAGAAGCGAGGTGCCCGGCTCCTCAGTAAGCGGAAACTTCACGGTCACCGATATATCCTTCACGTCCTTATACCCTTCTGAAACTTCCGTCTGCGAAAGCGTGGTCTCGCAGCGCGTGCAGATATGCATCGAGCGGTAGTCCTCGTACACGAGGCCATTGTCATAGATGGATTTGAATACCCACCACACGCTCTCCATGAAATTCTTGTCCATGGTGCGGTACGCATTCTTCATGTCGGCGAAGCGGCCGATGCGCGGAATTATCTTCGCCCACTCGTCCGCGTACATGAGCACCGTCTCGCGGCAGCGCTCATTGAACTTCGCGATGCCGTACTCCTTTATCTCCTTCTTATGCTTGAAGCCGAGCTCCTTCTCGACGATGTTCTCTATCGGAAGGCCGTGGCAGTCCCAGCCCCATACGCGCGGGACCCGGTAGCCCTTCATGGTCCAGAAGCGCGGCACCGCGTCCTTCTGCACGCTCGCGACTATGTGGCCGTAGTGCGGCAGGCCGGTTGCAAACGGCGGACCGTCATAAAAGACGAAGTCGCCCCGCGGCGCAGGCTTTTCTAGCGTCTTTTCGAATATCTCATTAGCCTGCCACCACGCGAGGACCTCCTCTTCGCGCCGGGCGGCATCTGACTTGGGAGCTCCCTCTGTCATATCGCCCCATCCTAGCATTTACATCTTTTCCGGCGTAGGTATGCCGAGGAGCTCGAGCCCGTTATGCATGGTCTGCACGAACGCTTCTGCGATCAACAACTTGTACGCTTCATGGTCGCCGCCCCGTATTCGTTCTGCTGCATAGAAAGAATTCCACTCTCCGGCAAGCTGGGTGAGGTACTGCGCCACATGGTGCGGAGCGCGTTCTCTGCCTGCGCGTGCGACGACTTCCGGGAATCGGGTAATGAGGCGCTCGAGGAGGTACGGCGTGGCTGGCGCGTCCGCAGCGCTCGGCTTGTGTTCCGACTGTGCGAGGACGGAACGAGCGCGCACCAGGGCGTACTGCAGATATGGCCCAGAATCCCCGTCCAGGGAGAGCGATTTCTCCGGATCGAAAACGACAGAGGCGCCAGGCGCGCTCCGGAGAATCATGTATTTCAATGCACCTATCGCCACCTGCTCGGCCACCAAAGGGTCTTCATTCTTTTCTGACGCGCGCTCGATGACGGTCTGTATGAGCTCAGCCGCGGTTATGACATTCCCTTTCCGGGAAGACATCTTTCCCGAGGGAAGGGTGAGGAGTCCGTGCGCGGCATGCGCAGTCTTTGCTGCAAGAAGCGGCGCGACTTCGGAGAGCGCGGCGAGCGTTACCTTGAAATGCCCGACCTGCTCTACCGCCGTGAGAATTATTATCTGATCCGTCTCGGCGCGCGTTTCCTTCAGAACAGCAAGCCCGAAATCCTTCGTCTCGTAGGTAGGCGTCCCACGGGAGGTCACGAACACAAGCGTATGGAGCCCCTTCTTCTCACCTTTATAAATGATTGCGCCTTCGCTCTCCTCCAAGACGCCTTTGGCGAGCGCTTCCTTCACGAGATCCATGCCTGGCGCGGTGGTCTCGCTATCGAAGAAGGCGTAGTCATGATGGGTGCCAAGCAGCGCAAAGATGCGATTGAACTCTTCCATCGAGATTTCCCTTCCCTTTCGCCAGAGAGCAAGAAGAGCACGGTCTTCGGGAGAAAGCGTGTTCGCGTCCGCATCGACGATTCTATAGATGCGCACATTAAGCTCGTCTATCTCTGCTTTCGCTTGTTCGCTCTCTTCGTACGCGGCGGAACCATGAATGTATGCCTTTCCGATTTCCTGCGCAGACGCGATATCGGTCGTCCCCGCTTTCATCAAGGCCCACAGCGCTTTCGCGACCTGAGGACCCACGTCCCCGCCGAAGGTGTCGCGCAAGACGTGCGCGCCGGACGCTTCGGTGAGCCGCGCGATGGATTCGCCGATGATGGCGCCCATCATGTGCCCGATATGCATCTCTTTGAACGGGTTCGGATTCCCGTACTCGATCATCACTCGCTTCCCGTCGTTTTCAGCCCCCCTCCCCCATGCATCGCCCCGCGCTGCTTCAATTGCTTCCGTTATGACGGGACGCGCGACGGTGATGTTTATGAACCCCGGGCCCGCAACCGTTACAGACTCGGCATACGCGCCGAGCGTGCCCTGCATCACATGCGCGAGCTCGTCGGCGAGCGTTTTCGGATTCTTCTTCAAATCTTTTGCGGCAGCCATTGCTGCATTTACGGAGAAATCCCCGTGGGAAGGATCCGCGGGCCGCTCGACGGCAAAGACGACGCCTTCGGCGCCGAGCGCTGCGAGCGCGGCTTCCGCCGCTTTTCGTATCTTCTCCTCCATTAGTAGGAGTCTAGCAAACCTCTCGAATCAGTCGAACGATTCTGGGACCGGATGCTTTTCCGCCATCTGCGTAATTTCGCGCTTCGCGCTCGCGATGGTCGCCTCGTCGCGCTTCTTCATGACGTCGATCATAAGTTCCGCGACGCGCGCGCAGTCGGCCTCCTTAAAACCGCGGGTCGTAATAGCAGGGGTGCCGAAGCGTATGCCGGACGGGTCGAACGGCTTGCGCATATCGTCCGCAATCGAATTCTTATTGAGCGTGATGCCGACGCTATTGAGGAGGTCTTCCGCATCCTTACCGCCGAGCTCCAAGGAGCCCCAGACGTCTGCAAGCAGGAGATGGTTGCTGGTGCCGCCGGTCAGAAGCCTCACGTTGTTGTCATGGAAGGCTTTCTCCATAGCTTTTGCATTCTTCACTACCTGTTCTGCGTACGTCTTGAAAGAAGGCTTCAATGCTTCGCCGAACGCCACCGCCTTCGCCGCTATCTGGTGCTCGTGAGGACCTCCCTGGAAGCCCGGAAATACTGAGCGATCGATAAGGGTCGGCAGGTTCTCTATCGTCTTCTCAGGCGCCTTCATCGGATTGCTCACGACGCCTTTTGACAGAATCATGCCCCCGCGAGGGCCTCGGAGCGTCTTATGCGTCGTCGTGGTCATTATCTGGAATCCGTAATCGAGCGGATTTTTCGCTACGCCGCCGGCGATGAGGCCCGCGATATGGGCGACGTCCGCCATGGCGACTGCCCCCACCTCTTTCGCGATGTCAGAGATGCGCTGCCAGTCGAGCTCACGCGGATAGGCGGAGAAGCCGCCGAGAATGATCTTGGGCTTCTCCGCGAGCGCGACTTCCCGCAGGGCGTCGTAGTCGATTTCGCCGGTCTCGACGTTTTTCATCTTGTAGCGGATGAAGCGGAACAGCTTCGCCATATAGGTGACGGGAGAGCCGTGCGTGAGATGCCCGCCATGGCCCAAGTCCATGCCGAGAATCGTGTCGCCCGGCTCCATCCAGGCGAAATAGGCTGCGATGTTTGCAGCAGCGCCTCCGAGCGGCTGTACGTTCGCATGGTCGGCGCGGAAGAGCTTCTTCGCACGCTCAATCGCGAGCGTCTCGACCACATCGGTAAACTCCTGTCCGCCGTAGTACCGCTTGTTCGGATATCCTTCTGAGTACTTGTTCGTGAATACGCTGCCCATCGCCTCGCGCACTGCCATGGAGACGTAGTTCTCGGACGGGATGAGCTCGAGGCCTTCGCGCTCGCGCCTCTCCTCCCCTTCTATCGCGTCATATACCTCCTTGTCCTGTGCCTCGATGTAGTCGTACATAGCTCTCAATTACGTAAATAAAGCGCACGAGCAGGGAGCACTTACACCATAGCGATTATAGCAACGTTGATACCTGCCCATACACATCCTGATGTATGGCATCCGGGGACCGGAGCGCGCCGCCCTCGACGCAGTCCACGGTGTGCCAGTTGGGCGCGACCGAGAGACGTTCAGCGCTCTCGAACGAGCGCTCGAGATACATGCGATCTTTCTCCACGACGTCCGTCGTCTCGCCGTCCAGGGCCGTATTCTTCGCCGCGCGCTCCTTGGAAAGAAGTTCGAGCGAGGTCTCGACAGGAACGCGCAAATATACGACTGCGTCCGGGCGCGGCACGTTCAAGACATCGTGCTCCATCTTGTCTATCCAGGCGAGGAACGCGTCGCGCTTCCCTGCATCCATAATCTTGCCGCCCTGGTGGATCTGATTTGATGATGCGAACCGATCGGCGATAACCACCCTTCCCTCAGCGAGCCATGCGCGAATCTGCTCTGACGCTTCGTAGCGATCGAGCGCATACAGGGTCGAGGCGATTTTCGGATCGAGATGGAGGAAGTCGCCGTGCTTCCCTGCAAGGCATTCGCCGAGAAGCTCGCCGAAAAGCGGCGTGCCGTACCGAGGGAAATCTATTTTCTCTACCTGCCTGCCCTCCTTCGCCAGCCGTTCCATGAGAAGGCGCGATTGCGTCGCTTTCCCCGAGCCGTCGATGCCGTCGATGACGATGAATATGCCGTTTTGCATTGTGCCCTAGTATACTGGGGCGCATGGAAAAGGCCTATCTTGATTTGCTCAAAAAAGTGATGGATGAGGGGGTGGACCGGGATGACCGCACCGGCACGGGCACTCGCGCCCTGTTCGGACAGTCTATGCGGTGCAATACGGCGGACGGCTGCCCCGCCCTCACCACCAAGAAGCTCCCGTGGGAGGCGGGACGAAGCGAACCCCCGTCGGGCCTCCCAAGCCCGCGTGCCG
>CAYWQN010000011.1:25861-26214 GCA_964460875.1 uncultured Candidatus Saccharibacteria bacterium
GAAGCGACACGACCATCTGGAGCGCGAACGCCGAAGCCCCCTACTGGGCACCCAAAGCAAAATTCCCTGGCGACCTTGGTCGCGTGTACGGAGTGCAGTGGCGTCACTGGAAGAAACCCGACGGCACTGAAGTAGATCAGGTAGCGGAAGCGATTCGTCTTATCAAAGAAGATCCAACCAGCCGTCGCATCATCATCACTGCCTGGAATCCAGGAGAGCTTGATCAGATGGCGCTTCCTCCCTGCCACATGTTCATGCAATTCTTTGTCGCTGACGGAAAGCTTTCTCTCTTCATGCATCAGCGTAGCTGCGACATGTTCCTCGGCGTCCCGTTCAACATCGCCTCGTACTCC
>CAYWQN010000011.1:26224-26523 GCA_964460875.1 uncultured Candidatus Saccharibacteria bacterium
GCCGCGCACGTGACGGGACTCGTGCCGCATGAGTTCGTGCACTCCTTGGGCGACACGCACATATATAAGAATCATTTCGACGCCGTGAAAGAACAGCTTGCCCGCGAACCGTACCCGGCGCCTGCGCTGAAGCTCAATCCTGAGATTAAGGACATTGCCGGATTCACGATGGCAGATATCGAGCTCGAGGGCTACGAAAGCCACCCTACGATAAAGGCCCCCATGGCTGTTTAGGGAATCTGAGCGAGTCTTCGAGCGCTAGATTCCCTTATGTCAGGCGCCTGATCCCAGGGCGCCTG
>CAYWQN010000012.1:0-26108 GCA_964460875.1 uncultured Candidatus Saccharibacteria bacterium
AGCATCCGGATTTTGTCGCCCGTATTATTGATGTCGAAGTGCATCATATCGAACGGCTCTGGCGATTTCGCCCACTCCTCGAAGTCCTTTTTTTCGAGCGTGACGTACTTCCCGACCCCGTAGGTGTCGAGGTTCCGCATCAGCTCCTTCTTGGTGATGATATTGCGCGCGGGGCGGAGCCACATGCGCCAGTCCATGCGCACCGCCTCAAGAACATACCCGAGCGTGCCGCGCTTCTTCTTCGACTCCTCCGTCGTATGCTTGTGCGCGGAATGAGAGAAGAGATAGGAATCGAACATGTCGTAGACATGGATATGTCCTGTGCCGAGCTCGTCGAGCGCCATAGCCATGGCCACCGTCGAATACCCGTAAAAAGAGCCGAACTCGATTATCTTCTTTGGCTTGTACTTGAGCACCGCATCATACAGATCGCGGCCGAGATCGTTCTCGCGATACGAGGATTCGAGCGCAGGATTCTGGTACTTCATAGGAAAGACTATACCAAGCCGTTCGCAGCATTGAACTCCGCAAGGTATCCGCAGATGGCGCGGACATCGCGCACGGATACGCCATGATGCAGCGGCAGCAGCAGATACTGGCTCTCGAGGACGTCCATCGTAGGAAGCGGTTTCCTTCCCCCGAAGATAGTGTACTTGTCGTTCCGATAATGATAATCGCCCGTATGCACCCCGCGCGCCTTCATGAACGCCATGAGTTCCGCGCGTTTTGGCGTAAGCGTATGCGCGAGCCAGATAGATGACGCAATGCCGTGTTTCGCGTATTCCGCGCCGAGGCGCCTGCGGTGCGCGAAGACCCTGTCCATGGCGCGCAGATTCCCGCGGCCGATGGTCGCCGCGACATCGTTCATATGATATTTGTAGCCCGCTTCGACGAGATCCGTATCGCCTTCCTTCTGCTTTTTGTCCCGATCGTACCCGAACCAGCGCAGACGCTTCGCTTTCTCATGGAGCTCCTTGTCGCGGCAGATAAGCATGCCGCCATCGACGGTCGTCAGCGTCTTTATGGATTGGAGGCTCACGCAGGTGAAGTCGCCCTTGCCCCAATACTCGGAGCCCACCGCTTGCGCGGCATCCTCTATCACGACGAGATTCTTTTCATGAGCAAGCTCGATGAGTTCTTTGAGGCCGCGGTTATTCCCGCCGAAATGCACGAAGATGAGCGCTTTGGTCTTCGGCGTTATCTTGCGCCGCACGTCCTCGACCGATACGTTCAGGTCGCGGTCAATATCCGCAAAGACAATCGTTGCGCCGCTATGCACCGCCGGAAGGCCCGAGGCCGGGTGGGTCAGCACCGGGATGATGACCTCGTCCCCTGCTCCGATGCCGGCGAGCTCATAGGCGAGCTCGAGCGCTACGGTGCCCGAATTCACTGAAGCGACGTGCTGGAGTCCGAACCTGTCGCCGAATTCCTTTTCAAACGCCTTCACTTCGGGACCTTCGCCTATATACGCGTCGTGATTGGAACGCATGAGGAGCGCCGTTGCGTTCCAGATGGAGCGGGCCGAGACGAACGACTTGAAGAGCGGGATTTTTTTCATCGCAATCGCCTACTCGATGATCCTGAATTCAGGAAGCGGGACGATGAACTTTGCCTTCACCCCTTTTGCTTTCCAATTCTTCACGATGAAGTCCGCGAAGTGCCAGGCAAGAATGACAATGTAGTCGGGCTTATCTTTGGTGATAATCTCGTTCCCTACGATCGGGTTATGCGTCCCTGCCATGTACAGGCCTACTTTCTCGGTGCCCGGAAGCTGCGATATATAAGGCACCAGATCGGTGCCGAGGCGGAAATAGTTCATGACGACCACGCCGCGCGTCGGGCATGAGTCGGCGACAAGTTTCTTCCCTTCCTTCTTCGCACTGTAGACGAGCTCGAGGAATTGATCGCGGCTCTTCATGACGGCGCTGCGGAACTTCGCCCAGCCTTCCTTGCTGAAGAGTCCGGCGTCTTCCTCGGCCGCAAGCAGGGCGCGCACGCTCGGGCGTATCGCATGCTTGCCTTTCCATCCGGCATACACGCGGATGCTGCCTTCGCGCCCTTTCGTGTGGCTTGCGTCGAATACTTCCATCCCATACTTCGCGAAGAGCTTCACGAGGGATTTCAGGCTGTAGATGCGCACGTGCTCGTGGTAGATCTGATCGAACTGATTGCCCTGGAATACTTCGAGCAGGTATTGGCTCTCCGTTACTACCGCGCCGTCCTTCGAAAGGAGCTTCCCGAGCCCGCGCATCACGCTGTCGAGATCGGCGACGTGCGCGAACACGTTCGTGAACGTAATGACGTCCGCGCGCCCATGCTTTTTTGCAACCTCCTTCGCCGTCTTCTCGCCGAAGAATGCCTGGATGGTGTTGATCTTGTTGTCCTTTCGGGCAGCCTTCGCCATGTTGGTCGGCTCAATGCCGAGCGTCTTCATGCCCTGGGCGCGGAATCCGGTGAGCAAGGTGCCGTCGTTCGAACCCACATCGATGCAGAAGGACTTTTTCGGGAGCGAAAGCTTTTCCTCTATCTCCTCAGTCAGCGCTTTCAAATGCTTGCGCAAGGGCTCGGAGATGCCGGTACGATAGACATAATCGGTAGTCGAAAACAGGAGCGCCGGATCAACGACATAGTCGAGCTGCCCGAGGCCTGACTCGGGGCAGATCATGAGCCGAAGCGGGTACTGAGTTTCAGGCTCCCGAAGCCCCTCCCGGGTGAGGAGCGCGCCTGCCGACGGCTGGAAGCCGAGGTCGATTGCCTCGAACAAGTTCTTCGAACCGGTTATCTGGCAGCGGTCGAGCTTTCCGAACGCTGGAACTTTCTTCTTTGTAGCGGTAGGCATAGGTGAGGATTGTACTATGAAAACGCGTCGAGCCTTTTATCGTTCATCCACTGCGCAAACGACGTGCCCTTCTCGGTGCGTGGCGACAGGAACGGCGTTTCTTTAATCGGCCAGTCGATGCCGATATCCGGGTCGTTCCAGGCGATTTCGCCGAGGCCGTCGGGGTTATAGAGCGCGCTTACCTTGTACTGAACTTCGCAGTCGTCGGTGAGCGTCTGGTAGCCGCGCGCACAGCCGGCGGGAGCATACAGCTGCTTTTTATTCTCGGCGCTCGACTCAATGCCCACCCATTTCCCGAATGTGGGGGAATTCTTGCGCACGTCGACGGCGACCAGGAAGACCGCTCCGCGCGTTGCGCGCATGAGTTTCGCGGCGGGCGGTTCCCACTGAAAATGCAGGCCGCGAACCGTATTGCGCGCCAAGGAGCGCGCATGATTATCCTGGACGAAATCGTCGATGATGCCTGCGGCGGCGAACGCGTCCTTGCGATACGACTCCATCAAAAATCCGCGGTTGTCTTCATGCACGACCGGGGTGCAGACGAAGACTCCGGCTATCGTGGTTGGTTCTATGGTCATGCAGTCTTCGACGCGGCAACGAAGTTGCTTGCCGCCAGAAGCGAGTCGAACGTGCCGGCATCGAACCATGCGCCTTCGACTTTCTGGAAGCCGCAATCGCCTTTCGCGACGTACGCGCCGATGACGTCCGTTATCTCAAGTTCGCCCCGGCCCGAAGGCGTGAGCGTGCGCGCAATCTCGAACGCTTCTGCGGAGAAATGATAGAACCCGGTAGCGACTAGGTTGCTTTTCGGGTTCTGCGGCTTCTCTTCGATGCCCACGACGCGATCGCCGTCGACGACAGCGCATCCGGAGCGTTTTACCGTCGCCTCGTCTGCCTCCTTGAGGTAGATGGTGCAGCCGTATGCGGATGCGGCGCCGCGGAATCCTGCTGCGAAGATATTGTCGCCGAGGATGACGGACACCTCTTCGCCTCCTGCGAACGATTCGCCGAGCGCGAGCGCTCCTGAGATGCCGCTCGCTTCTTCCTGTACCCGGTACGTGAGCTTCACGCCGAACTTGGAACCGTCCCCGAGAAACTCGATGAACCGGCCGATATGCGCCGACCCGGTCACGACCAAGATATCGGTCATGCCGGCGTCTTTCAGCGTCTGCAAAGGATAGAGCACCATGGGCTTGTCGTAGATCGGGAGCAGGTGCTTATTGGTGACGGCAGTGAGCGGCGCGAGCCGGGTGCCGTTTCCGCCCGCGAGGAGTATGCCTTTCATGGTCGAAGTGTAGCAAAGAGCGGATGCCTTCCCAAGGCATAAAAGTCTGTACTTATTTTAAATTATGTGGCATAAATAACTCCTATAGAAAGGAGGGCTCCATGTTTTCTATGAGTCCTTTGGAAGACGAGACGAAACGCGGCTGGCAGGTGCTTGCTGACGGCGAGGAGATTCATCCGAAACTGTTGCAGCTGGTATCGAAGTACGGCACCTTGACGCTCGGCGTGCGTCCGGAAGGCTACCAATCATGGTGCTGGAAGGAAGCGGGCGGCGGCGGCGCGGTGACCATCCTCTTCAGCTACTCGCCGGAAAAGAAGCTGTACGTCGGCACCGTGCCGGAAGACCGTCCGAACTTGGGCGGCGTCCGCCTGTGCGCGATCGGCGGCATGGCTGAATCAGGCCGTACCAAAGCCGAGCTGCAGCAGGTTGAAACTGAAGAAGAGGCGGGCGTCGACACGGCGAAAGCCGTGCTGCTCAGCGCCCCCAAGGTGAACGATCGCCTGTTCTTCATCGCCGATGCGCAGGAGGATGAAGGCGTTCACTTCTACGCCTTCGAGCTTCCGTTCGAGCATCTGGTCGAGAACAGCGACGAAAGTTACCGACTTCGGCCGGACGCTTCGGTCATCGACCCTGAGCGCGATCGCAAGCGCGAAGGGCTGGTGTTCTGGCCGTGGTACCAGGCGGTCCACCAGTCGCCTGACATCCTCGTCTCCGCCGCAGTCGGCCTGCTTCTTGCGCACCTGACTGCGCCATCATCGGTATGATGGCATTGGGTGGCGTCTGCGTATGCGGACGCCACCCAATCGTTTTATCCGATCAGATACTTCTTCAGGCCTTCTTCGAACGAGTAGAGCGGCTTCCAGCCGAGCGCGCGCACGCGCGCAGAATCCATTTCGTAGCGCATATCGATGCCGGGGCGATGCGAGGTCGTGGTCGGCACCTTCTTGCCGGTCACTTCTTCCGTTTTCTTGATGAGGTTCTTTACCGTATACCCGTCGTTATTCGTGATGTTGTAGACGCCCTCCCCTTTTTCGAGTATGAGATCGATGGCCGGGGGAATGTTATCGACGTAGATGTATTCGCGGTAGCTTTCGCCGTTATCGAAGACCGGGATGGCAACGCCTTCGTCCAATGCGCGCTTCACGATAGGCATGATCTTGCGGGTGTCCTGGCGCGGTCCGAAGACGTTGCAGAAGCGCGTTTCCGCAGTCTTCCCTTTCAACGTCGGGTAGGAGTTGTCGTACGTGATGCGCATCAATGAGCCGATGGCCTTCGAGCAGGAGTAGGGGTTGCGCGGCGCCATCATCTCGTCTTCCGTCATCTTATGGTCGCACTCGCCGTAGACTTCGTCGGTAGAGACGTAGATGAATTTTTTCAAATCCGGAAGCGCGCGGCACGCTTCGAACGCATGAATGTTTCCGAGGTTATTCTTGCGGAGCGTACGCATGGGCTCTCTGACGGAGTAGTCGACGTCCGTGATGGCTGCCGCATGAATGACGTAGTCCGGTTTCTCCTTGATGATTCGCTCCATGGCGGCCGGCTCGGCCATATGGATATTGAAGTGCGTGAAGGAGCCGTCGAGAATTTCCGGGTGCGAGCCGTCCGAGAGATTGTCGATGACGACCACGTTCCATCCTTTCCGGACGAAATACTCGGTGACGTGCGAGAAAATGAACCCGAGCCCTCCGGTAATGAGGATTTTGGGCATGCCTGGCTTATCCGGTGCGCGCTTGGTGAAAAGGCTCATAGTCGTGCCCGTAGCATATCAGCAAGATGGCGAGAAAAGGAGTCCATCCGCAGATGCTTCTCATACGCATCGCGCGCCTTCTCTTGCATTTCCTTGAATCGCTCCGGCGTGATGCTCGCATGGAACTCGAGGAGCTTCTCCCCTATGCGGTCCGTGTCGCGCCAGTCGACAAACACGCAGAAGTCCCGATAATTGATTCGGTCCTCGAGAGGAAGGACGCATGCCGTGTCCAGAAAAAGCGGTATCCGCCCCATGGACAAGGCTTCGTAAAAACGCACCGATGCGTTGGCGTCGCCGCGCACCGCGAGCGCGTAGTCGCTGCCGGCCAGGTTCTCCACGAATTCCTCGCGATTGTTTTTCACCGAGCCAGTGATAGTTGCGACATGGCCTGAGTAGGTTTTGCGCGAAGTAAAGTTTTTCACGATACCGGCGGTCTTTTCGAGCGCGGCGAGCGCTCGGGCGCGGAACAACAGGCCTTTATGTTCGGCGCCGCGCTTCTCGTCAAGGAGCGCTCGAAGGGTTATTGGTAGGTCTTTTATAAAAATCTTCAAACCCTTCAGTCCCGATACGTCCGCCCACCCGGTAAATCCGACGGCAGGCGCCGCCGGCTTCTCGCGCAGCGTTAGCGTTCCGCCATGAAATGACTGAAGGAGGTCTTCGGCCGGGAACGGCACGGTAATCTCGTTATCTTTCGCCGAGTACCGCATCTGGCTTACGCGGAACACGATGCTGTTGGGGATGTCGATGGGATGCTCGATGTCGCCGGCGCCGTCAATGAGAATCGGCTTGCCCGCTTCTCGGGCCTCACGCACGATCATCGCGACCTTTTCAGGCGATACCTGGCGGAACCGCTCGTACGAATACGGCATGACGACGTAGTCGCACTCCTGTATGTCTTCGACGAGGGTGAAGTCGTTTTTTGAATACTGGTACTGGAGCGCTGCGGCGCGTACGAAGGGCATGGACTCCTTTGCCGTGACGCCCCAGAAGGGGAAAAGAAGCTCGATATGGGTAAAAATCGCCGGATCCTTGTAGTGCGGGCCCGCATAGAGTTTTACCGGCGCCGCGGCGTCAGGAGACATACGAAACAGCCTATCACTTCTTCGCTTCGAAATAATACCCGAGCGGCATGTACGTACCCGACATGCGGTTGCCCGGCTTAAGGAGCGCTATGAGGCGGTCCATGCCGCCGAACAGCGGAATGAGTATGTCTGCCATCCACGTAAAGCGGACGAATCCGAGCAGGCAGTGGTAGATGACGCTGAACGCGCCGGTGCCGAGTTCCTCGACGACGACCTCGCGGTATCCCGCATCCGCAAGCATCTGTTCTATCGTGAAGCGCGTATAGCGGAAATGATCCGCCGGCGAGCCATGGACGTTGAACATGAACGGCACGACGCCGGCAATGGTGCCGCCTTCCTTGATGACGCGCGCTGATTCTGAAAGCGCGGCGCGATAGTCATACAGGTGCTCGAGCACGTTCACGAACAACACTCCGCCGAACGACGCGTCAGCGAACGGCCATGTGTTCTGTGCGTCGAAAATAACGTCGGCTCCATAGGACGCATCGATATTTCCGGTCGTAATGGTGTGGTCGCCCTTGAGAAGCTCGTGGTATCCGGACTTCTTCGAACCCCCTACGTCGAGAACGGGGCCCGAAAGCGTAAGCTTTGCGAGCCTCTTATACTCTTCACGGCGAAGGAAGGATTTTGTTTTCATGCCTTTTCGTATGATTGTGCCAGCGTATCGGCCAGCATGTAAAGGCTATGCCGGCTTTCGACCGCGGCGCGTCCCCGCACGCCGAGCGCCCGGTACTCCTTGTCCGGAAGCCCTAACAGCCGTACGAGCGCTTTGGCAAGCGCGTCCGCATCATTCTCAGGCACTACCCATACGTCATCGACGACGCCTGCGAACGCGCGGCTTGAAACCATGACCGGCGTCTCGCAGGAGAGCGACTCGAGGACGCTTTTGTCGAAATTCCCGTCGGCGGTGAGGTTTACGGATACGCGATGCGCGCCGTAGAGCGCGGGCGTTTCTTCATTTTTTTTGGGCCCCAGGAACGTGACGGCGCCCGCATCGATGAGGTCCTTGAAATCCTTCCGGAGCGTCTGGCCGTATGCCGCATCTTCGGGCCCTACCAGGGTGAGCGTTGCCTGGCGCGATGCCCGTACTTGGCGGAGCGCTTCAAGCAGGATATGCACGCGCTTTGCCGGGCTTATGCGGCCTTGGAAGTAGATGCTGTCTGCGCGACGCACTGCGCTCCCGGGCGCAAATAATGCCGTGTCGATGCCGGCCGGCATGAGGCGAGCATTCCTATAACGGGCCGGATACGCGTACGGAGAGGTATGGAAAATGATCTTCACGAACGGCTGCGCAAGCCGAAGCCATATGCTGCCGACCTCGTGGTTGTACCAGAGCGCGACCGGCTTCTTCGCCAGGTGCCAGAAATCGCCAGAAAGCGCGATGTATTCCGGATTCATGTGCACGAACACTGCATCGTATTCCCGATGGAGTCCCCATGACAGCTGTACGAAATACCAGGCCCGCAGGAGCCGCGAGACGCCCCGCTCTTTTCCGAGGCTGTGCACCGTGACGTTCTCCGGGAGCGCGTGCTTCCCTTCCGAAAGGCAGATGACGTGGATGCGTTCGAATTTCTTCGCGAAGACTTCGAGCCAGTGATGAAAGAAGCCGAGCTTCGGATCGTCGCTATCGACCGTCTGCGTGACGACGAGGAGCCTCATGGAAGTTCCGAAAGCGAGCGTACGACCGGCCATCGTCCGTCACCGGGCGCGCCGTCGCGACGCATCTCATACACGCGCATGTTAGGAAACGCTGCGGCCATCGCCGCAAGCTCGTGCGGACGATCGTCGGTATATATCGCCTCCTGGCCGTAATAGCCGGGCCAGGTAGAGAGAAAGTCGGCCTTCAGCGCGTTGCCCGTGTAGAGCGCCGTCTTGCGGACTACGCCTGCGAGCGCGCTCTCTACTTTCGCCTTCTGCCACGCCTCGTCCCCGAAAGTTATGATGATCGCTTCATTTCCAAGCGCGCGCAGGAATTCAGCCGTGTCCCTATACAAAAACGGCTCGAGCTCGCCGGGCGCAAATGAAAGCGGCGCGGCTCGCACCGCTTCATAGAGACGCTGCCAGGCATCGTGCTCTCCTCGGTCGGCAGAAAGCGTATTGGCGCGCCCTGCCTCGACCGCCGCGCGAATATCCTCGCGGAACGGTTCGGCCACGGGCAGCTCCGGCAGCTTTTCAGCGAATGTGTCGGTATCGAACAGTGTGCGGTCGAAATCAAGGAAGTAGATCATTGTTCGTGCCGTACACGCCGCGCAAGAGGTCGAGGTCTTTGCCGGACGAAGAGAGAAGCGCGTTGTTTTTCCGCACAGTGGCCGCAAGGAGCGCCGAGCCCTTTTCGTCGGCTGCGAGCTCGTCATAGAGCCTGCGGAACGCTTCGAGATCCTTGATGAAGCAGTGGCCGCCCGCGCCCCGCCCCGCCTTATCGGTATGGCCGCTCGCCGACACTGGCGACATGTGGGAGCCGCCTATGCGCGGATCTGCAGAAACCGCTTCTTTCAAATCGTCGTACGAAATACCCATCGAGTCCGCGAGGTCGTACAGCATGTTCGCGTACACGACCTTTATGGCAAGAAACACATTGCCCGCATACTTCGCGAGCTCCGCGCTCTTGGCGCTCATGATTTTCTGAAATGGCGCGCTCGGGAGCGCCTTGAGCACCGCTTCAGCCGCAGCGCGATGCGCTTCATCGTCGGCAGGGACGCCCACGAGGTTCCGGTCCGGGTGCGCCGCATCCTCCGCTGCATGCGCCTCGCGCAGGAATTCCGGCGAGTGCAGGACGATGCGCTCGGGGAATTCCGACGAAAGCGCCTCCGTGGTGCCGGGAAGCAGGGTCGACTTTATGAGCGCAATCTTTCCAGCGCCCACGAGCGGGAGCACGCCGCGCACGATGGACGCATCGAAGCCTTTTTCGGTCGTCGGCGTCGGCACGGCGATGATGACGATGTCGCACTCGGCTATCTTCTCCTTGTTCGCGTTATACGGAGCTTCGAGCGCGTAGCGCACGCACTCGTATCCGCGGCGTTCGAAGTCGTCCGCGTAATTCTTCCCTATCCATCCCTGCCCGATGAATCCGATGAGAGGCTTATTCATACGGAGAGTATAGGCGATAGCGCCGCCGCAAGCTTCTCAGGGTCGTGGCGGGCCAAGGAGCGCGGTACCGGGTCCCCGGGAACGGGCGGCACCATATGCACCGACGCGACCGATGCGCGATGGACGCGAGGATCGTCCGCGAGGTCATCGGCGACGGGGGTCTCCCCTTCCTGCTGGTATTTTTCCAGGACTTCGTCGTCGAACCCGCCGTTGGCATGAACGAGTATGGAGGCCGGCGCCTTGCCGGCGTAGCGCTCCACTTCCGCGATGTAGTCTGAAGCCTTCATGCCGCCCGTCTGA
This sequence comes from uncultured Candidatus Saccharibacteria bacterium, assembly GCA_964460875.1. GTDB lineage: Bacteria > Patescibacteriota > Minisyncoccia > Phycocordibacterales > Phycocordibacteraceae > C7867-001. Next base: position 10,341 of record CAYWQN010000012.1, read on the forward strand.
CCGGATTTGGTGAAGAGATTCATGATGTACATGAGGCGTGCCGAGGACGACGCGATCGCTTCGCGCATGCCGTCCGCAAGGATAGGCGCGATGGACGACGCATATAAATCGCCGGGACCAAGTATCACGATGTCCGCCTCCTTGATTGCGAGAAGCGCGGCTTGAGACGCCGGAGTGGGAATTTCGTATGCAAGGTCCGTTATGCGCGCCCGCTCTGCGTCATGCTCGTCGAGCGTGTGCTCACCGCGAAGCACGCTTCCGTCGGCAAGCGTGGCGACGAGAGTTGCCGGCGTCTCTGACGATGGCAGCACCCGTCCGGAGACGCGCAATATTCGCGACGCTTCTTCAAGCGCCTTGGTGTCGGAGCCGAGGATGTCGGTGAGCGCCGTGAGAAAAAGGTTGCCGAGATTGTGTCCGGCGATGTCTCCCTTTGCGAAACGGTACGCGAACAGGTCGCGCAGCACCTGCCCATCCTCGGCAAGCGCGACGAGCGCTTGGCGCGCATCCCCCACCGGAAGGAATCCATACGCGTCGCGGAGCCGGCCCGTAGAACCGCCATCGTCCGCAGACGACACGAGAGCCGTGATGGCCAGATCGGGAATGCGTCGGAGTGCGGAAATGAGCACGAACATGCCGGTTCCGCCCCCAATAGTTACTACTTTCATAGGCCGAGAGTGTACCACTAGTATGCCTTATTGGCGCGCGGACAAGGCGCGCGCAAGGTCATCGGCCACAAGGCGCGGGAAGTCGGTAACCGGCGCGAGGTGCGCGCGTACGGCCGCTTCAGCGGCGAGCGCGAGCGTGATCCGGAGCTGATGATCGCCGATGAGAGCGTGCATGTGGGAAGCGAGGTTTGCCGTATCGGCGGGCGGCGTCGCGAGCACCTGTTCGTAGCCCTTCAGCACTTCGCCCACGATGCCGACGTCGGTCGTGATGATAGGCACTTTCGCGAGCGCGGCCTCGACGAGGGTTCGGCCATAGCCTTCATACGCGCTCGCCTGCACGAAGGCGTTCGCGCTTCGCATCAAGCCCCACGCATTCGCTCCCTGTTCGCCCATGAACAAGACGCGGGAGGCAAGGCCGAGCTTCGCGGTAAGCCTCTCGAGTTTTTTCCGTTCGCTTCCGTCACCGACGATGACGAGTCCGACCGAAGGATAGGCATGGGCGATTTTGCCGAGCGCCATGAGGATATCCTCGACTCGTTTCTCAGGCTCCAGGCGTCCCGAGCACATGAAGGCGAACGAGAAATTATGCGCAGGGAGCGCGACCGCGTCCGGTACGTCAGTGCCTACCGATATCGGAAGCACCGAGGGCTCCGGCACGCGTGCTCCGTACGCGTCGATGACCGAATCGCGCACGCGCTTGGAGACCGCGCGTATGGCGTCGGCTTGGGGAAGCACCTTTTGCGCAATGCTGAGCCGAAAGCGATTCAGATACGGCATATGGATGCGCATGGAACGAAAGACGCCGCTTCGCACGAACCATGGCGAAAGAAAGTCGGTATGTATCTGGATGTGGAGCTTTGCGCTCGTGCCGCGCACGGCGCGGGCGGCGGCCCACCCCTGCTCGAACGGATCCTGCGCGGACACGACGTCTATTCCGTCGCTTTGTATGAGCGTGCGGGCCCGGGCGGCGAGCGCGAAGGGCGCGAACAATTTATGCGCATGCACGGGATGCAGGACGAGCGCGCCGTCAGTTTGCTCGCGCGCCTCGCGCGGGGCACGCGACAGGATATGAAGCGTCCCTATGGCGCGCGCGTATGCAGCCATGCGCTGCCGTGCGGCGCTTGCCGGATTAAACAGGGACGGATCGTTTGATATGAAAAGCGCGTTCATACGCAAGCTTTGAGGAGCGCGCTCGTCTTTTCCGTGAGCCTCTCCACCGAAAACCGCTCGGCAGACTCTTTCGCGGCCTTCGACAAACGTTCCCGGAGCGGTGCGTCAACGAGCACGGCCTGTATGGCTTCAACGAGCGCGGCTGAGTCGCCCTGCGGAACGAGAATGCCGTTTTTGCCGTGCCAGATGAGCTCGGTATTGCCGCCCACCGGCGTCGTGATGATAGGTACGCCGAGCGCGAGCGCCTCTATAAGAAGATGCGAAAGCCCCTCATAGGACGTATTGAGCACGAGCGCATCGGCGCCTTTGAGCGCTGCGAGCGTATCTTCATGAGAAAGCGTGCCGGCAAGCACGGCCGACGCGCCGAGCTTTTTATGCGCCCAGGACGATAGATGCTCCTGCTCGGGCCCGCTCCCGATAATGGCGAGGCTTGCCGGCAGAGTTTCGCGTACGCTCTCCATCGCATCGATCAATCCTTTCATGCCTTTCCATGGCACGAGCCGACCGACCGATACGACAAGCGGCCGCGGAAGCGCGGAGATAGCGTCTGGCACCTTCCCGATGTCCTGTATAGACACCGCGTTATGCACGACCTCGATGCGCTCCGACGGCAGGGGCCAGGATGCGACGATCCGCTTCAAGTATTCGCTTGGCACCAATATCTTCTTTGCCCGGAGCGCTACCCATCGCTCGATGTCGCGGAGCATGCCAACCGGTATGGGCACGTGCGACGTGCGCGAGAAGTCATCGAGCCCGACCTGCACGTTAAATCGCTGCACGCCCTGCTCCCAGGCATAGTCCCCCACTATCTTCACGAAGAATGTCTTGCCGAGAACGCGTGCGGCAAGCGCCGCCGGAAGCCCGGTCGACACCGGGTCAAGCGCGAGTATGGCGTCCGCATTCCGACCCTTCGCAAGCAGCATGAAAAAATACGCGATATGCCGAATGACTTTCGGATAGCGCCGCACGGCGCTGAAGCGAGCCAGCGATACGTCGATGCCGCGCCCGGGAAGCTCCGCTGCCAGGAGCGCAGCATAGGTAGCGGGGCCGCCTGGCTCGGGCGGATAGAGAGGCGTCGCGACGACGAGCTTCATCGCCCTATTCTACCCGAGACCGTATAAAAGGAAGCAGGCGGCCAAGTGTGGCCGCCTGCCTGAGAGAACGATCGCCGTATGATTACGAAGTCTTGCCGTCGCGCTCCCAATCGCTTGGGAAGCTATCGATAGGCATTCGCGCCGTCTGTACGGTAACGAGCGTGGCATACGCGTCGGTCGGGTTAGCGACCGTGTGCCGCGTGCCCGGGCCTTCGACCACCACGCCGTGCGTAGGGACGACGGTGTCGAAGCTCCTATCGCCCGCACGCAGGTCGAGACGGACGTCGTTTTCCGTCATGTACGGCGAGTCGATCGCAAGAATCGAGCCCTCCGTGACGAGCGTTACTTCGTCGAGGGTCTTGTGGGTGTGGAAGGGCTGGACGTGCCCGGGCGGTATCCAAGTCTCTATGATCACGGATGCGACCTTGTCTCCTTGGTCGTTCTCGAGGCCGCGGTAATAGAGCCGCACCTCGAAGCCTTCTGCGCGCGCTTCCTCAGCGCGTGCGAGCATGGCATCGCGTAATCCTTCGAATTTCCGGTACTGCCCGTCAACGCCGTGCGCCTTCGTCGGGTCGATGATGGCGACAGCCATCAAGCCGCCTTCCGGCGGAAAGAACCGAGCGCCCATTTTGTAGTGCTCCTATCCCCGCCTTCCAGCGGATTGGAATTACTTTAACACGAAAATAATATTTTTCAATTATCGTTCAGAAGTTTGCTGAATAGGCGCTGCATGTCGGCCGCGATGAGGTCCCAGTCATATTTCTCGCCGACGAGCTTCCGCGCTGTTTCGACTACTTTCTTCGATTCTTCAGGATGCGCGAGGATGCGTTCGACCGCAGCCGCTATCTGTTCGGGCGAATTCGCATCGACGGCCCATCCGGTCGCCGGCATCTCGGGATTCCGCACGGCATCAAACAGGAAGTCCGCGATGCCTCCCTCTTGGGTGGCGATGACCGGAAGCCCGGCGGCCATCGCTTCGACAAAAGAGTTTCCCATGCCTTCGCTTCGAGAAGGGCGCGCGAATATGTCGCACGCAGAAAGCATGAGCGGCATCGCGTCATGCCCTATTTCTCCCATGAATCGGGTGCGGTCCGCGACCCCCTGATCGGCGGCGAGCTTCTTAAGCATCGCCTCATCCGGCCCGATGCCGTATATAAGGAACGATACATGCGCGGGCAGGAGCGGAAGCGCCCGTATCACGTCGTCGATGCCGTTCTTATGGACAAGCCGCGAAGTGGTCACTATGAAAATATCGTTCTCCTTCTTTCCGAAAGATTCTCGCATAGCGCTGCGCGCGTGCTCGGTATAGGCCTCTGCAAAGCGTTTCGTGTCTACCGCATTAGGAACGACGACGGCCTCGCCTCTAAATCCGCTGCGCTTGCCCCACGCCAGGAGGAAGTGTGAAATCGCCTGAAGGGCGTCCGCCTTCTCAAACCCTTGCCGGAAGAGCTTTGCAACGGGACGCATGAGGGCTTCTATCGCCTCAGGCGGATCGCCTTCCTGCAAGGTCAGGAGGTACTTCACCTCAGGATGCTTGTTCTTGAAGATGCCTGCCGGGATGCCGCACGAATGCGCCATCATCGCCCACGTGCCGTCGTACCGATACTTCGCATGAAGCGCATCAGCCTTCCATGCGGCGGCAAGCTGATACCAATACTTGTTGAGCTTGAGCGGGTAGCGGCCGAGGTCGCCGATGGACGGCCGTCGCGTAGCAAAGCCTATGCGGTGCACGAGCACGTTTCCGATGCGCTCCGTCTTCGGGAGTTCGGAATCGAAACGGAGCGCGATCATGTGGAACTCGATGTCGGGGATGCGGTCGGTGATTTCTTTGAGCGCGACTTCGGCGCCGCCGATGAAGCGCGGGTAGTAGTTGAGGGAGAATATGAGCACGCGCCTCTTCGCTCTCGCAGGGGCTTTCGCGAGAATGTTCGAATACGCGAAGCGTATCTGGTTCGCGAATGCGTCGCCGTCGCCGATGGATTGACGAAGCGTGTCTTTGCGCGCCAGCCGCGCTGCCGCACGGTCGTCTTTCGATTTCATGCCGTACACCTGGTCGGCGCCAGAAAGCGCGATGCGCAAAAGCCAGCGCTTCAGCGAGCCGGCGCGCGTCAGGTCCTGGTCCGCAAGCGTGATGAGGAGCGGCAGGCGCGCATACCGCTTGAGGAGAAGCGCGGCGAATGCGGCATAGCTTGCGAATATCGCCCAGGCGAAGAGGTAGGTATGCGTGCGCGAGAGCGCGATTCCTCGCCAGAAGCCAAGGATGGGAAAGAGGTACTTATCAAACGGTGTTCCGAAACCGACCCGGTGCACGGTGGCGTTCGGCACCGGCGAGGAAGCGTTCTCGGCACGCGGGCTGAAGCGCGTCGTGACGACGTCGAACGATACCTGCGGCAGGGCGCGCATGAGCTCGACGAGCGCGTCTTCCGCGGGCCCTGATACCGGATGGAAGGTCGTCGAAAACACGAGGACGCGGTCATCGAGCGGAGCCGCTCGTTCATTGGTTGCGAGGAACTCCTCCAGATAGTCTTCGAGTCGGCGTTCCGCTTCCCATCCGATTGCGCGCGCCTTCCGCGTATCGAGCGAGGAGCTCATGCGGTTCCCGGGGCGCTCAGGCAGCATGAGAATTTCTCCGCCGAACAGGCGCGCCACGTCGAGCATGGAGAATACTTTTTCGTTTCCGAGGCCGTACTCGTCGCCCGCGCCTCGCTCGCCGACGAGCATGAGCCCGTCGACGATGTCCGCCACGTGCGTGAAGTTCCTCGTCTGAGTGCCGGGCGACGTCACCGTGATAGGCGCGCCGCGCAGATACATGCGGCGGAATATCTCGATGACCGTGCCGTAGGTGCCTGCGCGCTCGCGAGGGCCGTACACGTTATAGAAATACGTGATGGCGTACGGAAGCCCGAGCGCGTCGCCGGTCTTTTTTACGAGCTCGGTGTTATCGGCCTTGGTCGACGCATAGGGCGTCGCCGTGCGCGCCATGCCTCCGTCGCCGAACTTCGTCGAGGAGCCGGCGTACACGAGCTTGCACTTTCGTTTCTTCCAAAACTCGACGACACCCTCAGTTCCCACGACATTCAAATCATGCACGAGTTCCGGCTCAAGAAGGCTCTGCTCCACTCTCGAATATTCTCCGAGATGGAATATGAGGTCGGGCGTCTCCGGGATATGGATCTCGATGTCCTTGGTGTGCCCTTCCCGGTATTCGACGCCGTCTATGTGGTTGTCGCGACTCCCGGCAAAATAGTTATCGAGGGATATGACGGTCTGCCCTGCCGCAAGCAGGCGCTCGCAAAGATGCGAGCCGATGAATCCGGCGCCTCCGGTAACGACTATGAGTTTGCCCATGTATGGCTAGCATAGGCCGAACCCACGCCTTTGGGCAACCGGCAGTTATAGATCTTCCTCGAAGACGGCCTGGAGACTTTCCTTGGGTACTTCAAAGGCGGGGCGCTTCGCCGGCAGCTCAGGCTCGCGGGGCGAGGCGTGCGGTTGTGGCATTGGAGCCGGTTGTGCTGGAAGGGGCTCTTTTGGCGCTTGCGGCGGAACGACCTGCTTCAACGTCTTCTGAAGCTCGTCATGCTTTACGGACGCATCAGCCTCCTTCGCCTGTCCTGTCTTAAGCGTGATAGCGGCTATCGCGGCTTTGAGGTCATGCGCATGGGCCTGCGGCGCAGGCGGCGCTTGGGGCGGCGCCTTGGTCGGACCCTGCTGCGGCTTATGCTTGGGCTTCTTGTTGTAGGGGCCGCTTGGGGGCTTTGCTTCCTGGCGCGCATCCATCTTATCGAGCTTGCGCGACACTTCCTCGTCGGTAAGCGACAATTCGTTCAGGATAGCTTCCTCTATGCCGGCACGATGAGCCGCATACGTAGCGCGGGAGGCCGCGATTACCTCCTTGCGGCAGGATTTGGGCGGCGGCTCAATAGGCGGAATAGTGACCGCGGAGAACGGTCGGGAGCCGATGCCGTCTATCATCAGCGTGGTGTAAATCTGCGCGAAGCCGAGGTTCACCAGATCCTCCTGCTCGAACTCGGGCGCGAATACGGTTTCAAGCGTTTCCGCATCAAACGGTCCGACGCGGAACACTACCGTCGTGCCGACGTTGCCGAACACCGCGTCGCGCACTTCTTCCTCCATCTGCTCTATGTACTGGTGCGCGATGACCAGGTTTAATTTGTATTTTCGAGCTTCAGAGAGAATTTCTGCGAACGTCTCGTTCGCGAAGTTCTGAAATTCATCTACGTAGAAATAGAAATTCGGCAGCCGAGCGAGCTCTTTAGCCGACGCGTCGGCACGGCTCATCGCAGCGAGGAATATGCGCGTCGTAAGCATGGAGCCCAGCAGCTGAGTGTTCGTATCTCCCACCAGGCCTTTCGAGAGGTTGATGATGAGGATCTTCTTCTGGTCCATCAGCGTGCGGATGTCGAACGACGAGGTGGGCTGGCCGATGATGTTGCGTATCAATGGATTGCTGGTGAATTGCCCTATCTTGTTCTGAATGGCCGGCGTTGCTTCCTGGGTGTAGCGGTCAGTGTAGGTCGCAAACTCCTTTATCCAGAAATCCTTCACGACCGGGTCTTTGACGTTTTCCACCACCTTCTTGCGGTAGTTCTTGTCGGTATACATGCGATTGACGCCGAGGAGCGTAGCGTCCGGATACTCAAGGAGCGCGAGAAGCGTGTTGGTGAGGATGTACTCCATGCGCGCGCTCCAGGCGTCCACCCAGATCTTCTTGAATGCGGCCATGAGGCCGGATACCACGAGGTGGCGCTTGTCGTAGCCGACGTCTTCCATGATGTTGAACGCGACCGGATGCTCGAGGTCGAACGGCGCGAAGTACACTACATCCTTGATGCGGTTTTCGGGAATGTAGTCGAGCAGCTTGTCGACGGTGCCGCCGTGCGGGTCGATGAACGCGAGCCCTTCCCCGTTCCGGATATCCTGTATCGCCATGTTCTCGAGCATGGTCGATTTGCCCATACCCGTCTTGCCGATGACGTACATGTGCCGTGCGCGGTCCTTCTGCTTGATGCCGAACGGTATGCGCTTCCCGCGCGTATCGGTTGCCGCAAAGTACGTTACCCGTTCCGGGTTATCCATGTACCTATTATATACGTACCAGGCGCTTATTTATTGATACTGAATGAACGATGGCGATGGTGTCAGCTCCAGTATTTCGGCAGGAGTGAGCATACGTGTCGACGGCGGCTTCAGATCGTTCTTATAGAAGAGCTTGAATCCGGTGAACTGTACCGGCTCAGGGTAGATCACGCTGTTGTACGTATTTATTTTTTTGGCCCCGAAGCCCCAGCCGTCCATGACCATGACCATCTGCACTTCCGGTAGCGGGTCTATATTTGACGCACCCGTCACCATCTTCTGCGTGAACCGGTGTATGAAAAGAATCTTGGGCGGCAGATTATGCTCGCGCACGAGGTCGGCCAGGTACTGCGCTGCGTAATTCGCGTCAGCGGAAGAAATCGTGCCGATGACGCTGCCCGGCTTCTCGCCACCTTTCATCGAGAACTCCGGGTCGAGCGCAAGGTGCACGTTCGGGAGCGCTAGGTATTTATCAAGGAGCGGTATCTCCTTCTGGTACGAAGAGAGCCCGACCTGGATCTCGAGAATGACGATGCCGTTCACCTTGTTCGCCATGTCTATGGCGCGCTGTATATGTTCTTCCGGCATGCGCAGCTTATAGGTGCCGTCGGCTTGCGGGCTGCCCTGCGCAGTGACCGCGATGTAGTCGATACCCATCACAACCGGGGTCGAGGGATCTGCCGCTTCCCATGCGGCCTTTTCGCTTTTCAATTTCGCGAGGACCGTGCCTTCATCGAACTCGCCGAGTATGCCCATCTTCGTCGAATAGAAATTTCCGTAGTACGCAACGATGCGCTTATCCGGAAGAATCGCTCCCGGAAGCGGGTATGGCGCATCCGTGACCGGCCACAAGGATTTTTTGGCGGTGGTGCTTGCAGATGTGCTTGCCTCTTCAGCGTGCGCCAGATACCGCATCTTCTTATCGTATGCTGCCTCATCGAACTTGGGCGGCTCATTCAAGTGCTGTTTGACTGTCTCGACGATGCCCGCTGCTGCCTCTTCGCCGCGCACGTAGGTGGTGGCTGCAAGCCTCGGTACGAGGAATACGATGGCGAGGACGACGATTGTCGTCCCGACGATGAGCACGTGGGGTTTAGACGGCGCGTTCCGCTTCATGGGAAGGTGTTTCGTCGGCAAGCGGAGCGCGACGTTTTATGCGAAGCGAAAGGCCGAGCGAGAGTACGATGATGCCGAGCAGCGGCAGGAGGAACATGAGCCAGCCGTACGGAAGGCCGAGGTACGGCGCAAGGGCGATGAGGACGCCGAGAATGATGAGCATGCGCTGGCGGTGCATATATTCAGTCTATCAATTCGATACTATGACCACAAATTCGCCCCGCACCTCGTCCTGATGCTCCGCAAAGTATGCCGCGACTTCCGCTGCGCTTCCCTGCACGAGCGATTCGTGGATTTTAGTGAGCTCGCGCGCGACCGTCACGATACGGGTATCAGGAAGCATTTCAGCGAGCGCGGCAAGCGCCTTCTCGATGCGGTGCGTCGACTCATAGAACACAGTCGTGCGCTCGTTCGCTGCTATTTCCTTGAATAGTGTCTGGCGGCCTTTTTTGTGCGGCAGGAAGCCGAGAAAGGTGAACTCATTGCTATGGACTCCCGCGATGGAGAGTGCGGCGGCGACCGCGGACGGCCCCGGTATGGCTTCTATGCGGACATCCCTCCCGAGGCGGTCGCGCACGAGCCGTACGAGCTCGTTGCCCGGGTCGGAAATGCCGGGCGTTCCCGCATCGGTTACGAGAGCGACGCGTTTCCCCTCGGCAAGCTGCGAGAGTATGCGGTCGCCGGCGAGCTTTCCGCTGCGCGCGTGGAAAATAAGGAGCGGTTTCTGGATGTCGTAGCGGGCCAGCAGCTTCGCGGTGACCCGCGTGTCTTCGCAGGCGATAGCGTCAGACTGGCGCAACGTCTCGAGGGCGCGAAGCGTGATGTCGCCGAGGTTCCCTATTGGCGTCGCGACGATGGAGAGCGTTCCCATACCAGCACCCTACCGGGAATGCGCGAAAAAATCCATCAGTTGAGCGGCGGTGCGTTCCGTGGTACTACAGACTCCTACGCAGCAATCACCCTCTCATATAAGAAAGGAGGTGTCCTTTGGCAGAATGGCTTCTTGTGGTCTCGGCCGACCTTCGTCGGCAGGGCTCCACGGTCGTAGTCGGTCCGGAAACGGCCCGCGTATGCAGGAAGGCGGCGGCGCTTCTCGAAGCGCATCCGAACGCCGCACTATGCGTCCCCGCCGGCTACAGCAGCCGGTTCGGGGTGAGCATGGGAAGCGGTCCCGTGAAGCAGTATCTTACGAGCACGTGCGGGGTGGACTCCGCGAAGGTCGCAGCGCCGACTTTTGAGAACGCGCCGTTCACGACAAACGGGGAGATGATCACGTTCGTGGACTTCCTCTATAAGCACAACGACCGCGCTCCCCGCATCACGGTCGTCGTCCGCTCGTGGCACGCCCCGAGAGCGCTCGCGCTCTTGAAGGCGCGCCTGCGTGGGAGCATCGTGAGGCCGGAACGTATCGATGTCGTGCCAGTCCAGTCGAAAGACCACCTTGGCATGCTGCTCGAGCCGCTTCGCTGGGTGAAGAACATTCCGAACCTTTGAAACCAAACCGGGCCCCTTCCAGAAGGGTCCGGTTTTTCTATTTCTGTACGAGCTCGTCCGCCACTTTGTATATGTCGCCGGCGCCCATGAAGAGCACGAGGTCGCCAGCGCCGGGATCGGTTTCGAAGTACCGGCGGATTTCCGTGAAGTCTGCCGCCTTCGCGTCGACGCCGTTTTTGGCTATCGCTGAAGCGAGTACGGCGTTCGACATCGTGCCGTCATCCGTCTCGCGTGCTGCATATATGGGAGCGATGAGCACGGTAGTAGCGTCGGAGAATGCGTTCGCGAATTCGTCGAAGAGGTCGCGGGTCCGGCTATAGAGATGCGGATGGAACGCAACGTACAGCTTCCCGCTCGTCATCTTGCGCGCTTCTGCCAAGGTCGCGCTGATTGCCGTGGGATGGTGCGCATAGTCGTCGTACACGTCAGCGCCCTTCTTCGTCTTTCCTTTGTATTCAAAACGGCGCCACGTGCCGCCGAATGCGGCGAGCGACGCGACGAGCGCGCGATCGGTAAGGGCAGGCGCTGCGACAAGCGCTGCGGCGGCTGCCGCGCGCGCGTTCATCTGATTGAACTGCCCGGGAATCTGAAGGGTGTACGCGGAATCGTCCGCATAATCGACCGCCTGCTTCCCCAGGCTCGCGAGCACCGGCGCAATGTTCGGATGCTTTGCGTTCGTGACGACGGTCCCCGTCGTCTGCTCCATAAGCGTGCGGAATGCATCCTGGACGTCCGCCAAGTCCTTGTAGTAGTCGGTATGGTCGAACTCGATGTTCGTTATGACGAGGATCTCGGGCCTGAGCGTGAGAAAATCGCGCTTGTATTCGCACGCTTCGACCACCAGCCATTCTGATTCCCCCCGTACGTAGTTGCTGCCGAAATCCTTCATGATAGAGCCGACGACGGCCGACGGAGCGATGCCCGCGTCCGTGAGTATTTTCGTGAGCATGCCGGCGGTCGAAGTCTTGCCGTGCGTTCCCGCTATAGCGATGGTGCGCTTCCCCGAAGCGACCTCGCCGAGCGCAACAAAATAAGACGCTTCGGGTATGCCGAGCTCTTTCGCGCGCACGCGCTCCGGATTATCATCCCAGACCGCTTCGCTATAGATGACGCGCTCAGCATCCGGAGGAATATTCTCAGCGCTCTGGCCGATGAAGACCTCCACGCCCTTGCGGCGCAAAAGCTCGGTCGTAGGGCTTTCCTCTCGATCGCTCCCGGAAACCTCCCATCCCGCATCAGTCATGAGCTGCGCCAAGGCGCTCATGCCGATTCCCCCGATGCCGATGAAATACGCCTTTTTCCTGTTGCTCATGCGGCTACTGTAGCACTTCTATAGAATGAGGAGCTTCGGGGAAAAATTCGGCGACGCGCGCGCGAAATGGCGCAGAGTCAGCGGTCAGGATGAATGAGAGCGCGCCCTTCCCCGCTTCGCGCGCCCCCCATGCACGAACGACCCGCTCGGCAACCGCGTCTGCGGGATTCACTATTTTTTTGCCGGGGGCAGCTTCTTCGAAAAGCGCGAGTGCGAGCGGATAATGGGTGCAGGAAAGCACGAGCGTATCGTATGAGGCCGGCTCGACGGTTCCGAGCGCTTCACGTATCGCCTGTCTCTGCTCGGCTACGCTTCTTCCCTCCTCGATAGCCCCAGCAAGCGTCGGTATGGCGACCATCGCAACGTCTTTCCCAACCATGCGGAATGCGTTTTGATAAATGCCGGAATTGATAGTCGCTACCGTCGCCGCGATAAGGAGGCGGTTAGGCGAGTCCTTCAGCGCGCCCACCGTCGGCCCTACCATCTCGATGAGCCTGTCCGGAGCAAGCGACAAGGCCTCGAACAAAGACACAGCAAGCGATGCTGAGACGCTGTTGCATGCGGAGAGGATGGAGTCCGCGCCGTGCCGCGCGAGTTCGCCGATAGCTTCGATGGTGCGAATCGTTATCTCTTCTCGGGTCTTATTGCCGTACGGCGCATGCTTCGTGTCGCCGAAATAGATAATGTCGGCTGACGGCATCCGCACCCGGACTTCTCGCAGCACCGTAAGTCCGCCGGAGCCCGAGTCGAAAATACCTATCATAGCCGCATGCTATAGCGCGCGCACGAGCGCATTGAACTGATCGCCTCGGTCGTACTCGTTCTTGAACATACCGAATGACGCAAACGCAGGAGATAGGAGCACGGCGTCTCCCGGCGCGGCGCTTCGAGCGGCCTCGTTGACTGCGGCCGCGAGGGTGTCATACACGGACGCTCCAGTAATAAATTCGAGGACGCGGTTCGTGCCGGTTCCCGGAAGCAGAATGATGCGCTTTGCGTACTTCGGAATCTCGAGCAAGAGCCGATTCATGTCGAGCCCTTTGTCGGAGCCGCCCATGATAAGAACGATATTCTTTTGCGAGGTGCCGAGCGCAGCGAGCGCCGCCAGGCTCGCTTCAGGAGTCGTGGCCGTGGTGTCGTTATAGAACTTCACGCCGTTCACTTCCCGAATAAGCTCCAAGCGTCCAGAAACTCCGCCGAACGAACGAAGCGCAGCGAGCGCCGCATCGCGGCCAATGCCGTACGCAGTCGCTGCCGCCACCGCGCATGCCGCATTTGCTCGGTTGTGGGCTCCCGGTATGGCGAGCGCATCTTCGGGAAGTGAATCGGATTTCGCGACTAAAACCGACGAGACCATGGTTTCTCCATATTTTTCAACAATGAGGGGTGCTGCCTGCTCGCCGAGCACCAGCACATCATCCGGCCCCTGATGCAGAAAAATTTCCGCTTTATCGGCAAGGTAGTCGTCCATCCCCTCGTAATAGTCCTGATGGTCCGGATAGAACGTAGTAAATACGCTTATATGAGGCGAGAGCTCTTCAGCCCCAAATCCTTGAAGCTGCCATGAATCAAGCTCGAGGACGGCGACGACGCCGGGACCCGCTTCGGGAAGAAGCGCGAGCGTCGAGACTCCGCGGATATTGCCACCAAGCAGCATCTTCTTTCCCGACTCGCGGAATATATGCGCGATCATCTCCGTAGTCGTCGTCTTGCCCCGCGTGCCCGTGACACCCACGAGGCCTGTCCCCGCTTCGCGCGCGAGCCGCGCGAAAAGCGCGGTCGACATCGTAACCGGTATCCCGATTTTGACTGCTTCCGCAATATACGGAGAATCGAGCGGGGTCTTCGGGGCTTTAAGAATCATGTCGCGGTCTTGGAAATCCTCGAGGACATGCTCTCCGAGCCTATAGCGTATGTTGGGAAATTCTGCGAGAGCGGCAAGCGAAGGAGCGAGCTCTTCGCGCGTCTTCAAATCCGTGACGATGAGGTCAGCGCCAGCTTCAGCCAGAAAGCGCACGTCCCCTACCCCACGGCCGAGGAGCCCAAGCCCCATGACCGTAATCTTTTTACCCGCGAAATAGCCTCCCGTATCCATTCAGGAATCGTACCTCAGAAATAAAAAACGGCGAACTGCTACTTGCAATCGATGACGGCTACTTCGTCGGAGTGCGAAAGGGGGAATCCTGACTTCGCAATGACGACAATCTCAAACGGGCTCGTAATGGCGTCCGTGGTCGCGCACGATTCGCCCGGCTCCGTATGGCGTATGGCTACCGTGCGTATGCCGCCCTTGGTATCCACCACCGAGGCGATTGAAATACCGTAGCCGCCTGTTGGATGGGTGCCGTCGAATACGGCGATGACTTCGTCTTTTGTGAAGTCGATGCCCGTAGGAGCGCCAGTGCCGTGCACCATCTTCCACAAGAGGGCGAGCTCGTCCTGGTTCTTGATGCGGTAGTTCTTCCGCTCGGTGACGGTGCCGGAGTCGTTTCCTTGGTCGAGGACCGTGAACGACGCGGTGACATCCTGCGCAGTCGGCGCTATGCCGGTATCTGAGAAATACAGCCACGCGCCCACGAGTATGGCGGCGGCGCACGCGATACCGATGATAAGAACGTCTCTCATAAAAAGCAGTATAGCGCCCTTTATAGGCGCCTTATGGTGAGCTGTATATAAATCCGGTGAAGCCCAACCCTGAATGGGTCCTTGGTGGGCGCGATACGTTTCAAACGTACGACCGCTCGAATTAGGACAGATGCTCTACAGGAAGAGTGGCAAACCGCATGATGACTCTTGCGGTTTAGCCGGGTGAAAAAGCTGTATGCCCTGCATACCAACTGAGTTGTGGTAAAGGCCCCCTGTGCGCGCGGTAAGATTCGAACTTACGACCGCTCGAGTATCAGTCGAGTGCTCTACCAACTGAGCTACGCGCGCACAGGGGGCCCCACCTGAATACCCCGGCATCCTAGCAGAAATCCCCATCTACTTCCAGCTTCCCTATGTAGGGCTGCTATAGTTTTTATAGGAATGATTCACCGCGCGAGAGCGAGAGAATCAAAGAGGCTCCGGCCCCCGACCCGGACTTCTACACTTGAAGAAAAGCTGAGGCGCCATAAGAACAAACATCGCATCTGGCGCCGGTGCGTCGCTCGTCTTGCACTCTCGGCACAGGGGGTATAATCGATTTGACCTTATCCAAGGCTAACCCAATTCTTTATGTCCGAAGGTTCCCTGAACAGCATGCCGGAAGAGATATCGGACCGCACGTTTTCGGCAATAAACGAGCAGCTTGAAGCGCGAAGCGGCCGCATAAGCCATGATTTCGCCCAGTACGTGACGGACTTGCAGACTGCCGAGGCGCGCGCCACCACCCCCGCACGCCAGGAACTCCTCAAAGAGCACAAGCTCGACCTTGCCGCGTTGGCCCACGAGGTCGTCACCGCCGCTAAAGCAGCAGGCATTACGGACGATGAGATTCTGAACGGCCCGGCAGAGAACGACGCTTAAAAATTCGCGAGCGAATGTAAAAACCAAAAGCCCCCGAAAGGGGCTTTTGCTTTTGTACCAAAACGAAAGGAGGAGGAATAGCGCGCTCTTGTGTTCCGCCTATTCCCACCCTACGAGTCGTCAATTGAGCGACTCGAGGATGTACCGGGATACGTTATCCGGCGTCCGAGTATTATTTAAGGATAAATACTATGTCCTCTAGTGTCTTGCGACACAGATCGACCGGATGAGCGCCTTTCGGGCTAACTCGTTCCGATTGGATATGTTCCACGAGCAGCTTCCGCTACCCGTGCCTTGTTACGACTTACTC
>CAYWQN010000013.1:0-7285 GCA_964460875.1 uncultured Candidatus Saccharibacteria bacterium
TCTTCACCGGCTACAAGCCGCAGTTCTACGTCCGTACGACGGACGTGACCGGCGAAGTTACCCTTCCGGAAGGAAAGGAAATGGTCATGCCAGGCGATACCGTCACCTTCAAGGTGAAGCTCACCGCCCCGGTAGCCATGGAAGACCAGATGCGCTTCGCTATCCGCGAGGGTGGCAAGACGGTGGGCGCCGGCGTTGTGACTAAAATCACCGCGTAAGCGACTCCGGTAATCACTCTCGTATGGCAACCGCAACTAAAGCTCCAAAGACCGCGAAGAAAGCCGCAGCGCCTGGCGCTGAAGCGAAGCTTCGCATCAAGGTGCGCGCCTACGAGCATAAGATCCTCGACCTCTCGGTGAAGCAGATCATGGACACGGCGAATCGCTTTGAAGCGAAGACTGTGGGCCCGGTTCCGCTTCCCACTGAGATAAAGCGCTGGACCGTGAACCGCTCGACGTTCGTCCACAAAGACGCCCGCGAGCAGTTCGAGATGCGCATTCACAAGCGTCTCATCGACATCCTCTCTCCGAACCCGAAGGTTATCGAGGCTCTCACGAACCTCAACCTTCCGTCCGGCGTGACGATTGACGTGAAGATGGTCTAACCTAGGAATGGGAAGACAGCAAAACCGCCCCAGAGATGGGGCGGTTTTGCGTCGTGGTACCATTCTCACCGTACAAGCTACTAATCATCTATGTC
Organism: uncultured Candidatus Saccharibacteria bacterium; assembly: GCA_964460875.1. Classification (GTDB taxonomy): domain Bacteria; phylum Patescibacteriota; class Minisyncoccia; order Phycocordibacterales; family Phycocordibacteraceae; genus C7867-001. The sequence continues at coordinate 700 of CAYWQN010000013.1, forward strand.
AGAAGCATCCGCAGAACTCTCGCCTCAAGATCGTGCCCGCGACCTTGCCCATGAATCCGCCGGTATTGAGAGGGATTCTCCGACTCGCAAGACCTATAGCGCGCTCGCTGGCGCTCTGAAGATAATGGGCCTTGGCTCCGTGAATAAGATGTTCGAGAAGGGTGGCGCGGATATGGGGATTGACTCCCTCCACCCGCAGGAACGTGCGGGGGTAAATTATGCCGCGAGCGAAGTCATCGGTATATTCCGTGACTTCAGAAAGGGTATTCGGGACCAGGTCGAGCCGGTAGCGAAAGAAATGGGAGGTACGGCAGAAGATTCGATAAGCGTCGCGGAACGGCTCTATCGCCGTTCGGATGTCGAGATGGATCCTGCGCGGGTAACGCCTGAGATGATACGGCAGGAATATGAGGCGCAGCTAAAAACAGGAAACGCCTAGATTGCGAGGGATGCAAAACCGCCCCAGAGATGGGGCGGTTTTGCTTTTTTATATTTTTATGGCATAACAGGTCACAGACGTTCCTGAGAGGAGGGCGTTCCCAATGACCACATCGACAAAGGTCGAATTCGCCGCGGTCTCTGTTTTAACGGCCGCGCGCGACGTGTTTACTGAATTCCTGCGGCACCCGAAGCTCGGCGCAATTCTTGCCGAGAAGGAGAAGACAGGCCTCTATGTATGCGTGGGCGAACGAGGCTACGGCGTCTACACGACGACGCTTATCGGCTCGCACCCGACGGAAAAGCCGGCGACCTTCGACATGGCGCTCGCAAAAGCGAGATTCCTGCTCGATAACCCGTCGTGCCGCATGTCGCGCGAGGGACGGAATCCGCCCCTCATGTACGGCGGTGGCCTCGCTCTTCCGGATCGACTCAATCCGCCGGGCAAGGAGCTCATCCTGACCGGTTCGGCACTTCCCGAACACATCGACGAGCTCTTCGTGATGGCGTGGGGCGCACGGCTGAAAATGCTCGACCGCCCCCAAGTCATTAGCCTTCTGACCGAATTCCCGAACGACTATGCGAAGCCCGAGGAATCGAACCTCGTCTTCTTGTAGGCTGCAACGGAAATGGCAGACCTAGGGCCGCTAGCTCGCGCTGGCGGCCCTATTTGCATATTCAAACCCCCTCCGGTATAGTCCCTAGGTCGCTACGTACGTCCATCGGGACGGACCAATGGCCGGGAAGTCCCTCACCGGGGACCGAACGCGCTATTGAGCGCGATTTTTTGTTGAAATTTTTTCAACATACAAACAAACGAACCTACATGAAATTCATTTTGGCCCGCAAGGAGCGCATGACCCAAATCTTCCGTGAAGACGGAAAGGCTCTTGCTGGTACCCTCCTTAAGATGAGCCCGTCTACCATCACCCAGGTGAAGACCAAGGACGGTGCCGACGGATACTCCGCTATCCAGGTCGGTTTTGACGCGCAGAAGGCGTCGCGCCTCAACAAGCCCCAGGCTGGGAAGGCCTTCAAGATTTTGAAGGAATACCGCGTCGAGAATCCTGCCGACTTTACGGTAGGCACGGAGACCGCGCTTGATACGTTCGCCGTAGGCGACGAGGTCCGCGTCGTCGGGACTTCCAAAGGTCGCGGCTTCGCCGGCGTCGTGAAGCGCTATAACTTCCGCGGCGGCCCGCGAAGCCACGGTCAGAAGCACTCCGAGCGCGAGCGCGGTTCTTCAGGAGGCGGCCCAGGACGCGCCGGCGGCCGTGTGGCCCCTGGCATGAAGATGGCCGGACGCATGGGCAATGCCCGCGTTACCGTGAAGAACCTCCGCGTCATCCATATCGACCAGAAAGCGGGCGAAATCATCATCTCGGGCGCCGTTCCTGGCGCACGCGGCTCATTGGTCGAAATCATCGCCGCATAATTTATATATTTATGGCTACTACCAAAAAAGCACCGGCAAAGAAGGCGAAGGCAGCACCCAAGAAGGCTGCAACCCCTCGCGCGCCTCGCGCCGTAAAGAAAGCTCCTGCTATTGAGGCAGGAAAGGGCGAGGCCGTAATCTACGGCATGAACGGCGCTTCTGCTGGCACCATCGCGCTCCCGGCGGAATTGTTCGGCGCCAAGTGGAACGCCGACCTCGTGCATCAGGTCGTCACCTCCATGCAGGCGAACGCCCGCCCGACGGTGGCGCACACCAAGTTCCGCGGCGAAGTCTCCGGCGGCGGCAAGAAGCCATGGAAGCAGAAGGGAACCGGCCGCGCACGTCACGGCTCGACCCGCTCTCCGATTTGGCGCCACGGCGGCATCACCCACGGCCCGCGCGCTGAACGCGACTACTCCGTGAAGATCAACAAGAAGATGCGTGTGGCCGCGCTGGTCGCGCTCCTCTCTCGCAAGTACCGCGATGGGGAAGTGATCCTCGTCGACAAGCTTTCGTTCGCGACGCCTTCGACGAAGTCCGCGTATGCTGCGCTCACGGCAATTGCCAAGGGCGCCGGCCGCGACACGCTCGTCACCAAGCGCGTGAACGCCGCAGTCATCGCTTTCTCTCAGAAGGACACCACGGCAGAGAAGTCGCTCCGCAACATCGGCTCGATGACGCTCGAGGAAGTCCGCAACTTGAACCCGGTGGATCTCATCACGAAGAAGTACCTCGTTATCGAGAACCCGACGGAGTCTTTCGCGATTCTCGCGGCACGCCTAACCAAATAACGTATGGCACTTTTCGAAAAAAAGACGAAGAAGGTAGCGAAGAAGACGGACAAGGCCGTCACGGTCAAGGCTGCAGGCGAGAAGGCTCTTGCGAACACCAAGCTTGAGAACGTCATCAAGGCGCCCTGGCTTTCTGAGAAGGCGCTTATCGGCACTGAGAAAGGCGTCTATGTGTTCGAGGTCCCGCGCGACGCGAACAAGCTCCAGATCAAGGCCGCTATAGAGCGCATCTACAAGGTCGTGCCCGTAAAGGTGAACATCGTGAACCTCCCGAGAAAGGCAAAAGCGATGCGCACCAAGCGGGGCATGGGCTTCCGCGCCGCCCGCCACAAGGCATACGTCCATCTCAAGAAGGGCGAGACCATCACCTTCGCGTAACCGTCACGATTATGAAAACCTACAAGCCATACACTAAGAGCCGCCGCAACATGACGACCCTCCCGTATCGGGAGCTCCTCTCCGGCGACCGCCCGACGAAATCCCTCATGAAGGGCAAGAAGCAGCACGCAGGCCGCAATGCGTTCGGCCGCGTCACCACCCGCCACCAGGGCGGCGGCCACAAGAAGAGCTATCGCGACGTGGACTTCTCGTACAACAAGAAGGATGTGCCGGCGAAGGTGGAGACCATCGAGTACGATCCGTACCGCACCGGCTTCATCGCCCGCGTATGCTACGCAGACGGCGAGCGCCGCTACGTGCTGGCGCCCAAAGACCTCAAGGTCGGCGATACGTTCAGCGTCTCCGAGAGCGCGCCTATCAAGGTAGGCAACCGCCTCCCGCTCGGGAAGCTCCCGACCGGCACGTTCGTCTACAACATCGAGATAAAGCCAGGAGCTGGCGCAAAGATCGCGCGTTCTGCAGGAAACTATGCAGAAGTCGTCGCCCACGACGCAGGTTTCGCGCAGCTCAAGATGCCATCGACTGAAATCCGCAAAGTGTCTGACAATGCCTGGGCTTCTATCGGCGCTGTCGGCAATGAGAACTCACGCCTCGTGAAGTTCGGTAAGGCAGGGCGCTCTCGCTGGATGGGTATTCGCCCAACTGTTCGTGGTACCGCTATGAACCCAGTGGATCACCCACACGGCGGCGGTGAAGGACGCCAGGGTCGCGGTCTGCGCCGGGCGAAGAGCCTCTGGGGCAAGCCTACCGGCAAGGGTCAGAAGACGCGCACGCCGAAGAAGTACTCGAACGTATTCATCGTTTCTCGCCGCAAGGTTGGAAAGAAGAACAAGGGATAATCCCCAAAAGAAAAGCCCCGCGAGAGCGGGGCTTTTCTTTTTGCCGCTGCCTACGCTTCAGGTATCATAAAATCATGAACCCAGAGAAACCATTCGCAGAAGGATTCGAGAGTACTAATAATAAGGGGGAAAATACGGGGGAAAGCATATTCGGCGAGGTCCATCCTTTGGATATGGAGGACGAAGCAGGAACTGAGGAGGCCGAAGGGATTACCTCAGGAATAATCGAAATCGTGCGCGAGAAGCTCAAAGAGTATTTTGTCCCCGACAAGTACCACGAGGAGGTCATAGACCTTATCGATAAAATGATGATGGGAGAGCTTGGCAAGGAACTTCAGGAAGAGGCAGGGTTCGATGAGCAGCTGAAGGCGGCTATCGAGACAGTAGAAGAACTTCACGGCATTTCGTTTGATATCGAGTACGACGAAGAGCTGTAGAAGCTGCCCGCAAAGCAAACGGCCGCTCCGAAGAAGGAGCGGCCGTCGGCGTTTAGCCGTGGCTGAGTTCGAATAGCGCGTATCCGGCTGCGACGCACACAATCGTAATGACTATTGCGGCAAGGCTTCCGAAAAGCGCGGGTGCGAACCATCCATATGTCTGCTTTGCTGGCCGCATCAGAAAACTCCTTTTTCCCGAATCCAGCCTGCCTAGTATACGCCTAGCGGAATTCCGGTTTCAGCGCGTTCCCCAGGGCGCTCCGCGGGATGCGCAGCTCAGTGGTGCCTGCCGCATACGCCGCTATCTGGTAGGGCGGGAAGATGAGGACCAGGTCGGGGCCTTCAAGGTAGAAGGTCTGGAAGTTCGCGGCGTCGGGGGTAGTGCCTGCCGCGAGCATGTCCGGGTCAGGACTGCTCCCTAGGCGCGCCTCGAGAAGGGCGGGGAGCCGCGTCCTCGCTTCGTTGGAGAGGACGGCCAGATAATCGCTCGAGGCGAATAAGTCGTCGATGGAGAGCTCCGCGCCGGTATTCGCGTCATAGGTGAACGTGCGGTAATAGGCATTCGGGTGTGCGCCGAGGGTGTCGGCGTAGATGAGGTAGACGAAGGAAAGGGTGACGAGAGAAGAGTACGTCTTATAGTCGATGCCGAGCGCGTAGTAGCGGTCCTTGGAAAGGCCTTGTACCTGGATATCCTCCGCGGTGAGGCTCGTCACTCCCGTATCCTCCTTGAATTGCGCGATTGCCTCCGTTTCGAAAGCTTTCATCGAGGCCACCGCTTTTGCGTCAGCCTCGGCGCTCGCAGACTCTGCAAGCGGCGTGCCGGTGGGGTAGGCCGCGTCTATGTCGTAATAAGGACCTTTATCGGTGATGTGGGCCTTCCCCAGAGCGTTCGGCGCGTCGGGGGACTCGCCGATAGGCGTTATGGCGGGCGCCGGGCGTGTAAGCACGTACCAGAGGCCAAGGCCGGCAACGATAAGGATAATGACCGCGATGATAATGGGCACGGGCGTTACCGTATGCTGGTTTGGGGCGGGGGCTGGGGGAGGTGCAATTTCAGGGGGCATGCTCACATTCTATCCCATACCGTCCATGGATATGCCGTGAACTACGCCCAGGTCCAACCACTTATTTGACACCTTTCTCCCCGGCCTGTAGATTAGTCCTATCCGCCTTGCGCGGGTTTTTGCTGAAAAAGCAAAAGGGTGCTGGTTCGAGCGTTCGCTACCCGGGCACATGGGGGTATAGCCCCCGGTGCACGGGCTAGTTTGTTAGCGCCGGCCGCCTCCAAAAACCTAAAACCTACAATGTCTCGATCACTCAAGAAAGGACCGTACGTGGACGTAAAGCTCCTCAAGAAGGTCTCTGATAAGAAGCCAGCGTCTGCTGGGGTGATTAAGACGTGGGCGCGCAACTCCCAGATAGCTCCGGAATTCGTCGGCTTCACCTTCGGCGTCCATAATGGCAACAAGCACATCGAAGTACTCGTCACCGAAGACATGGTCGGCCACAAGCTCGGCGAGTTCTCTCCGACGAAGAAGTTCGTCCGCCACGGCGGAAAGATGCAGAAGGAGCTCGAGCAGAAGAAGAAGGACTCCGAAATAGCAGCAGCAAAGGCCTCCAAGGAGCCGGCCGCTGCCGCCAAAAAATAACCTATGAAGGCCGAACTCAAGTCTCATAACCAGCCGCCGCGCAAAGTCCGCCTCGTGACGGACCTCGTGAAGGGGAAGAAGGTGCCTGCGGCGCTCGCAGCACTCTCATTCCTCCCAAAGCGCGCTGCGGAGCCTATCCGCAAGCTCATCGCGTCTGCTGCGGCTAACGCCAAGAACCAGGGCCAGAACCCGGATCAGCTCATCGTGAAGACGGTGCGCGTCGACTCCGCAGGCATGCTTGTAAAGTTCATGCCGCGCGCCCACGGCCGTGCAGCGCCGATTCGCCGCCGCAAGAGCCGCGTGCAGATTGAGCTCGCTTCCAAATAATTTTTATGACTCACACCGTACATCCTTACGCACACCGCCTCGGCATCATCCGCGATTGGAAGAGCCGCTGGTTCGCTGGCGACAAGAAGAGCTACCGCGAGAACATCGTCGTCGACGAAGCGCTCCGCTCGTACCTCTCGAAGAAGCTTCGCGCTTCATTCGTGGCTGACATCGAGATAGAGCGCTCTGCCGCTGAAATCCGCGTCGTCCTCCATACTGCGCGCCCGGGGCTCGTCATCGGCCGCTCGGGCGAGAATGCCGGCAAGCTCCG
>CAYWQN010000013.1:7295-14057 GCA_964460875.1 uncultured Candidatus Saccharibacteria bacterium
GGACGTCGGCCGCCGCGTCGCGCCGAACCATAATCGTCCCGTGAAGCTCGATATCATGGAAATCCGCCAGCCGGAAACGAACGCCGCAGTCGTGGGCTACATGATCGCTGAAGGACTCGAGAAGCGCCTTCCGTTCCGCCGCGTCTTGAAGGGCACGGTCGAGAAGGTCATGGCGGTCCGCGAAGTCATCGGCGTGCGCATCGTCATCTCCGGCCGCCTCGGCGGCGCTGACATGAGCCGCACCGAGCAGATCAAGAAGGGCCGCATCCCGCTCCAGACCTTCCGCGCGAACATCGACTACGCGCACGTCGAGGCGCACCTCCCGTACGGCCAGATCGGCATCAAGGTGTGGGTGTACTTGGGCGACACGTTCAACGCGTCTGAACGCGCGCCCCAGGCGCCGGCGGCTCCGCAGCGTACCGCATCTCCGCGCTAATACTTTCTTATGCTATTTCCAAAAAAAGTTAAGCATCGCAAGTGGCAGACCGGACGAAAGTCTGCGGAGAAGCTCTCGCGCCCTGAAACCCGCGGCACCTCAGTCGCGTTCGGTTCGCATGGCCTTAAGGCAACGACCGCGTCGCGCGTCACCTCTAACCAGATCGAGGCTGCCCGCAAAGTGCTGACCCGCGTCACGGGCAAGGGCGGCAAGCTCTGGATTCGCATCTTCCCGGACCGCCCGGTCACTGCAAAGCCGGCTGAAGTGGGCATGGGTTCGGGCAAAGGCGACCCAAAGCACTTCGTGTTCGAGGTGCGCCCAGGACGCATCCTCTTCGAGCTCGATGGCGTCGAGGACGCGATTGCACGCGATGCGATGCGCCGCGCAGGCTCGAAGCTTCCGGTGAAGTCTACGGTCATCACCCGCTAACTATTTATGGCAAAGAAAACCTCACTCAAGGATAAGAATGCAGGGGAGCTCGTGAAGCTTCTCGGCGAAAAGCGCGAAGAGCTCCGCAAGCTCCGCTTCGAAGCGGCAGGCAGCCGTCCGAAGGACAGCAACGCGCCCGCGAAAGTGAAGCGCGATATTGCGCGCCTCATGACCGCTTTGACTTCTAAGAAGAACGCCGCATAACTCTTATGGAAACCACTATTTCAAAACCGCAGAGCTTCAAGGGCGTCGTCGTAAAGACGGCGATGAAGGACACGGCTACCGCCGCGGTGTCTCGCTACGTGAAGCACCCGAAGTACAAGAAGTACCAGACGCGCACCAAGAAGTACTTGGCGCATGATCCGGGCAACACGGTCCAGGTCGGCGATAAGGTCACTATCGTCGCGTGCCGCCCTATTTCGAAGTTGAAGCGCTTCATGATAGCCAAATAAGTATGATCCAGGACCGCTCAATCGTTACCGTAGCAGACAACACCGGCGCAAAGGTCGGACGCGTGTTCAAGGTGCTCGGAGGCTCCAAGCGCCGCTACGCGGGACTCGGCGACGTCGTCGTCATCTCCATCCAGACCGCAGAGCCGCGCAAGGCAACGAAGAAGAAGGACGTCTGCAAGGCCGTCGTCGTGCGCACTACGAACGCATTCCGTCGCGCGAACGGTTCCTACATCCGCTTCGACGACAACGCGGTCGTCATCATCGAGAAGCAGGGCAAGGAGATGGGACCGAAAGGGAACCGCGTCTTCGGACCGGTGGCGCGCGAGCTCACCGAGAAGGGGTGGCAGAACATCGCGTCCTTGGCGCCAGAAATCGTATAAATCATTATGAGAAAGTACACCGATACCAAGCAGAAGTCGTACGCCTCGCGCAAGAAGCGGTTCCAGAAGGAAAACCGCAACGCGATCGCGAAGATGAAGATCCGCAAAGGCGACACCGTCATGGTCGTGTCCGGCAAGGACAAGGGCAAGACGGGCGAGGTGCTTCGCGCAATGCCGAAAGCAGGACGCATCGTCGTTGACGGCGTCGCAATGATGAAGCGCCATATGCGCCGCACGGGCGCCAATCAGTCCGGCCGCATCGTCGAGCGCCCGGCCGCGATAAACGCGTCGAACGTCATGATCCTCGATCCGGAGACCAAGAAGCCGACGCGCATCGGCCGCACCAAGCAGGACGGCAAGACGGTCCGCATGGCGAAGAAGAGCAAGACCGTACTCAAGTAGCCACACATATATGATGCTTTCAAAACAAAAACAGCAGAACGCCTACGAGGCACTCTCGGCAAGCCAGGGATACACGAACAAGTTCCAGGCGCCCCGCATCATGAAAGTGGTGGTCTCGTCCGGCACCGGCAAGGCGAAGGATAAGGCTCGCAACAAGCTCGTCGAGGAGAAGCTTGCCCGCATCACCGGCCAGAAGCCGTCAGCGCGCCCTGCGAAGACCTCTATCGCGCAGTTCAAGATGCGCGAAGGCGATATCATCGGCTTCCAGGTAACGCTTCGCGGCGAGCGCATGTACCAGTTCCTCGACAAGCTCATCCACATCGCCCTTCCGCGCACGCGCGACTTCCGCGGCATCGCGGAGACCGCGGTCGACGCCATGGGCAACATGACCATCGGCATCAAGGAGAACTCCATCTTCCCGGAAACCTCCGATGAGGACTTGAAGGACGTGTTCGGCCTCGCCATCACGGTCGTGACGACCGCGAAGTCGAAGAAGGAAGCGCTCGAGTTCTTCCGCTACCTCGGCATCCCGTTCAAGAAATAAGATAGAAAGGAGAAGAAAAAGCCCGGCTCGCTGCCGGGCTTTTTCGTACCTCTGGGTCAATGAAGGGCAGGGCAACGGCGAAAGCGTCCGTTGTTTGACACCCCGTACCAGGGCTGCTAGTATCCTCATAAGCCCTCAGCGGCATTTTTTAATGCCCGCGAGCGAGGATAACCCTGGGACTTGTTCCTGCGGTTCCCGAGCTAGCAGAGGGCGTCACATACCCTCTATGGCTAAAACCTCCCAACTGGCACGCAATCGAAAGCGAGTAAAACTCGTCGAGAAGTACGCTGCAAAGCGCGCCCAGTTGAAGGCTGCCGGAGACTATGACGCCCTTCAGAAGCTCCCGAAGAACGCCTCGCCTGTGCGCGTCAAGAATCGCTGCTCCATTTCCGGCCGCGGCCGCGGATACCTCCGCGCATTCGGCCTTTCCCGCATCCAGTTCCGCGAGCTCGCTCGCGAAGGGAAGATCCCGGGCGTTAAGAAAGCTTCCTGGTAATTTTTTATGGTAACTGACCGCGTAGGAGATTTCATAATCCGTTTGAAGAATGCAGGCGCTATCGGCGCTACCTCGGTCTCGCTCCCGTACTCAGCGCACCTCGAGGCAATCGCGAAGAAGCTCAAGGAGCTCGGATTCGTCGGCGCGGTCTCGACCGGCAAGAAGGATCATAAGACCCTCGAAGTGGAGCTTGCATACACCGAACGCGGCGAGCACAAAATCAAGGGCGTGAAGCGCGTCTCAAAGCCGGGCCGCCGCCTCTACGTCTCCGCCCGCGAAGCGCACGGCGTCAAGAACGGCCTCGGCGCTCGCATCATCTCGACTCCGAAAGGCGTCCTTTCCGACTCGGAAGCGCGCAAGGTTCGCGCCGGCGGCGAGAACCTGTTCGAAATCTGGTAATCCTATATGTCACGTCTCGCTAAAAAACCGATTGCCATCCCTTCGAAAGTCCAGGTGACTTCGTCTGACGGCATGCTCACCGTGAAGGGAGCAAAAGAGACTCTCACCAAGGCGGTCCATTCGTCCGTTTCCATAGTCGTTGGTCCGGAAGGCGTCCAGATCACTCCGAAGAACACGTCGCGCCTCGCGCATGCTCTGACCGGCACGTTCGCCGCTCACGTGAAGGCGATGATGCAGGGCGTCGAGACCCCGTTCAAGAAGACGCTCATCCTGACCGGCGTGGGCTACAAGGTGGAACTGAAGGGCAAGGACCTCGTCTTCAACGTCGGATTCTCGCACCAGGTAACGCTTCCGGTCCCTGAAGGACTCACGGCTACCGCGGTGAAAAACACCATCACGGTCGAAGGCGCCGATAAGCAGAAGGTCGGACAGTTCGCCGCTGAAATTCGCGCGGTCAAGCCGCCGGAGCCGTACCTCGGCAAGGGCATCAAGTACGATAACGAGGTCATACTCCGCAAGCAGGGCAAGAAGGCTGTCTAATATCTTATGGCTACCAACTCAACCAAATCCACTCTCCGCGCACGCCGCCAGAAGCGCATCCGCGCACGCATCACCGGCACTGCAGAACGCCCGCGCCTCGCGGTGTTCCGCTCGAATAAGTTCATCAGCGTGCAGGTCATCGATGATGCTGCAGGAAAGACGCTGGCAGCAGCGCACGGCCGCGAGTTCCCAGGCTCCTTGGGCAAGCAGGCGGGCGCGGTGGGGAAGGCTATTGCTGAGCGTGCGAAGAAGGCCGGCGTCGAGACTATTGTCTTTGACCGCGGCGGCTACGCATACGCAGCCCAGATAAAGTCTCTTGCGGACGCTGCACGCGAGGGCGGACTCACTTTCTAATACTTACTATGACTGACACGACGACCATGGATACCGAGGCAAAGGCAGCAGACGCTGTCGTCGAGACTCCTGCAGCTCAGGCGCCCTCGCGCGATGCGTCTCGCGGCCCTGCGCGCGGACGCGGCGGCAACGATCGCCGCGGCGGCGGACGCCCGCGCGAGCGCGCTCCTCGCGAACGAAGCGAATTCGACTCGGTCACCGTAGACGTGCGCCGCGTGGCCCGCGTCATGGCCGGCGGACGCCGCTTCTCCTTCAGCGTCACCATCGTCATCGGCGACCGCAAGGGCCGCGTCGGAGTCGGCATCGGCAAGGCTGCAGACACCGCGCTTGCTATCGATAAGGCGACGCGCGACGCAAAGCGCCACCTCATCACGGTCCCTCTCACGAAGTCGAACTCTATCGCGCACGACATCAACGCCGAGTACGCATCCTCGGTCCTCACCATCGTCCCGTCTCCGGGCCGCGGCTTGGTGGCAGGCTCTGCGATGCGCACGGTACTTGAGTTCGCTGGCGTCACTGACGTGGTTGGCAAGATCCTCTCGCGCACGAAGAACAAGCTCACCATCGCCCGCGCGACCGTCGCCGCTTTGAAGAAGCTCTCCGCCAAGGCCTCCTAATACCTCTTTATGCAATCAAACACTCTCAAAGCTCGCACCCCTCGCAAAGCGACCGACCGCGTCGGCCGCGGCGGCAAGCGCGGAAAGACCTCCGGCCACGGCATCAAGGGCCAGAAGGGCCGCTCGGGACGCCGTATGCGCCCTGAGATGCGCGACCTCGTCAAAAAGCTTCCGAAGCTTCGCGGTCACGGCAAGAACCGCTCGAAGACGGTGCGCGTCGGACGCTCCTCGTACCGCCCGGTGAACCTTGCGGCGCTCGAGCATCATTTCGCTGCAGGCGACACCGTCAATCCGGCAACTCTTCTGAAGAAGGGCATCATCTCGATGCGCGGCGGAAAGATGCCGGCCGTGAAAATTCTCGGCACGGGAGAGCTTACGAAGAAGCTCGCGGTTTCAGACGTGGTCGTCTCAGCTTCCGCAAAGGCGGCTATTGAAGCAGCCGGCGGCTCCGCCCTCTAATTCAATGATTAATGCTGCGATACATAAGCTAAAAGTCATCTTCGGCGATCCGGTGCTCCGGATGCGCATACTGTTCATATTCGCTGCGTTCACCGTATTCCGCATCCTCGCCTCGATTCCCATCCCGGGCGTCGACCAGGTGCGCCTCCAGCAGTTCTTCGCGAACAACCAGTTCTTCGGGCTCCTTTCCGTATTCTCAGGCGGCGGCTTCTCGACTCTTTCGCTCGTAATGCTTGGCGTTGGCCCCTACATCACCGCCTCTATCATCATGCAGCTCGGCACCGTCATCTTCCCGGCGGTGAAGCGCATGTACCAGGAAGACGGGGAAGCGGGCCGGACGAAGTTCATCGCCCTGTCGCGCACCATCACCATCCCGCTCGCCATACTCCAGGGCGTTGCGTTCCTCTCGCTCTTGGAGAGCCAGGGCATCATCGGCGCCTTGTCGCCGTTTGAGTTCGCCGTGAACGTGTTCCTCGTCGCTGCAGGCTCGATGCTTCTCATGTGGATCGGCGAGCTCATCACGGAGTTCGGCATCGGCAACGGCGTCTCGCTCCTCATCTTCGCCGGCATCGTCTCTCGCATCCCAGCGGGCATCAGCCAGCTTGCCTTCACCGCAACGGCCGCATCTGTCCCGGCATACATCGGCTTCTTCGTGCTCGCGGTCGCCGCCATATTCGCGGTAGTGACCGTCTCTGAGGCTGAGCGCTCAATCCCGATAGCGTACGCGCGCCAGGTACGCGGAGCGGCAACCACGGGCGGAGCAGCAACCTACCTCCCGATACGCATTCTCCAGGCCGGCGTGATTCCCATCATCTTCGCGCTCTCCCTCCTCCTTCTTCCGCAGATGGTGCTCACGGCGCTTCAGGCGGTGGGGGTAGGTGGCCTTGCAGGGGCTATCGCCGCATACGCCGCATTCTCCGCAAACCCGTGGGCGCACGGCGCAGTCTACTTCGTGCTCGTCGTCATGTTTACGTACTTCTACACCTCGATAACCTTCGAGCCGCACCGCGTCGCCGAGAATCTTCAGAAGTCGGGCGCGTTCATTCCTGGCGTGCGTCCTGGCCGCGAGACCGAAAGCTACATAGGCGCAGTGGTGAACCGCATCACGCTCCCGGGCGCATTCTTCCTCGGCGCTATCGCAGTCATCCCATTCGTGGTTCAGGGCTTGACCGGTATCACGGCGATACTCGTGGGCGGCACCGCGCTCCTCATCGCGGTCACGGTACTTCTTGATTTGATTCGAAAAATCGACGC
>CAYWQN010000013.1:14157-24754 GCA_964460875.1 uncultured Candidatus Saccharibacteria bacterium
GGGAAGGGGACGCAGGCGAAGAAGCTCGCTGAGCGGTTCGGCTGGAAGCATTTCTCCACCGGAGATGTGTTCAAGGAGCTCAGGAACGGGACCGGGCCGTTGGCCGAGAAAGTGAAGGAGACGTATGACAATGGCCGCTACGCTCCGGACTGGTTCGCGACCTACTTGTTCGAAGACGTGCTTTTGAATGCGTCGGGCGACCAGGGCGTCGTGTGCGACGGGTACCCGCGCACGCTGGGCCAGGCAGAAATCTTCGACGATACGCTCGGCTGGCTCGACCGCCCGTACATAGCGCTTAATCTCGCCGTGCGCGAGGATGAAGCGCTTCGCCGCATGCTGGAGCGTGCCAAGGTAGAGCATCGCCCGGATAGCGCAACGCCCGAGCAAGTGCAGGTGCGCTTCGAGCAATATCAGAAGAGCACTGAACCTCTGCTTGCGTACTTCCGCGAGAAGGGCGTCCTGAAGGAGATTGACGGCGAGCAGACTCCGGACCAGGTAGCAGATGCAATCGCCGCGGCATTGAAATGATTGTACAGAACCAAGAACAGCGCGACGGCATCGCGGAGTCCTGTCGGAGGCTCGGCGTCATCCTCGAGGCGGTAGCTGCAGAAGCTAAAGAAGGCGTCTCCACCAAGACGCTCGACGACCTTGCTGAGAAGCTCATTCGCGAGGGCGGGGACGAGCCGGCATTCCTCGGCTACTCTCCTGAGCGAGCCATGCGCCCCTATCCGGCGACGCTCTGCCTTTCCATAAACGATGAAGTGGTGCACGGCATACCGAACGAATCGCCGCGCACCCTCAAGAAGGGCGATGTGGTCGCGCTCGATCTCGGCTTGATACATAAAGGGTTTGTGTCGGATTCAGCGGTGACCCTTTCGATAGGGGAGGCCGACGACGATGTCAAAAGATTGCTCGATGTGACGCGGCATTCCTTGGAAGCCGGCATCCTGGCGGCGCGCCCGGGAAACCACGTGGGAGATATTTCGCACGCCATCGAATCCGCATTTACAGGCTCAGGGTTCTCTCTCGTAAAGGTGCTCGGCGGGCACGGGGTAGGAAATCACGTGCATGAGGAACCCTGGATTTCGAACGTCGGCCACCCAGGGACGGGCGAGGAGCTCGTTGAGGGCATGGTGCTTGCCTTGGAGCCCATCGCGAACATGGGGAAGGGGGCGGTCGTGCTGGCGCCTGACGGATATACCTATCGCACAAAGGACGGCTCCAAGAGCGCGCACTTCGAGCACACCATTCTCATTGAGAAGAATGGCGCGCGCGTGCTGACCCGCCGCCCGAACGAATAGTCCATGCCGCACATCCTTACGAAATCGGCAGACATACCCAAAAAAGAAAAGCTCGGCATCCGGCTGGACGTACTCCCGAATATTGGAAACGTAGGGGTAGTCGTTGCTGAGACCGAGAATGGCCACAACCAGGAGTTTAAGCACACGTCATCCTTTCACTACTTCATCCTTGATGGAGCGGGCACCTTCGTCCTCGACGACGAAGAAGTGCCGGTAGCCAAAGGAGATCTTCTTACTATCGCCCCGGGAACGCGCATTTACTACAAAGGCCGGATGCGCCTCCTCCTGGTGACGGATCCCGCATGGACGGAGGCGGGGGAAACGGAGACAAAATCGAGCATCTGGTAAGAATTCCGCTGTACGGTATACTCAGCTCCATTAGAACGCCCTCGGGCGATTTTTAGTAAAACATCATGGCCCATCCTAAAGAAGAGAAGACCCTTATCATCCTGAAGCCCGACACCGTCCATCGCGGCCTCCTCGGCGACATCATCACCCGCTTCGAGCGCAAAGGCTTGAAGATTGTGGGCATGAAGATGATGGCGCTCGAGGATGCTGTGCTTGAAGCCCACTATGCGCATATCGCCGACAAGCCGTTTTTCGGCGGTATTAAGACCTTTATGAAGGCAGCGCCGGTCGTTGTGATGGCTCTCTCCGGCATCCGGGCCGTCGATTCGACTCGTCTTATCGTAGGACCAACCAAGGGTTATGAAGCCGCCGCAGGTACCATACGCGGCGATTTCTCGCTCTCGACCCAGTCGAACCTCGTCCACGCCTCGGACTCGGTAGAAAACGGGGAAGCGGAGGTGGCGCGCTTCTTCAAGGAAGGCGAACTCTTCGATTACCGCAGGAACGACTTCGATTACATATACGCTGAAGAAGTCGCATAACAAGAAGCCGTCCACATGGCTCATGCGCGGCGTTGCGGGGACCCCTTGGTCCCCGTCGTCGTATTCCCCATACGCCTCCGGGGCCCTCAGCCCCGCGTCTTGCCCCTGAGCCTTTTTGACAGGCTTCAACGCATGGGGAGTATAATGGTTCTGGAGCCGCTCCTTGCAATGCAACTTGCGTCAACTCAGGGAATCCAATATCAGGCGTAAAGGTGAACATTTCATGCTCCGAATTGCGCCGTGAGGACACCCACCTATATACATGAGTTGCCGCCAAGGACGGCTCTAGCAAAAGCCCGCCGAAAGGCGGGCTTTTGCTACTTCTTCACACTTCGTTCTCTTTCGTAAGATCGAGCGGCTTCTCCCGAATTCCTTCTGATTTGAGCGGAATGAATGCATTCGCTCCTATGAGGTTCTCGTTGGCATAGGCGGTCGAGGCGGTATTATCTTCCGTGCCGGCTTCGAAGGGGCCTTCGGCAGCTTTTTTGTTTGCCGCTTCCACTTCTGCAGCGAACTCGGCTGCCTTTTCGGGCAGGGTATTTGGCTCTCGCGTGCCGGGAACGACCTCGGGGCCATGCACGCCCGCAGCCGCCACATGCATATCGAATTTCTTAACTGCTTCGCCCAAAGGGTCAGGGGCGCCTTCTCCGTAGTTCGTCATATGTCGTACAGTCTAGCACCCGTGGTAAAATCCTGCCTATATGCGCCTCCACTGGTTCGTCTCGGCACTCGTGCTTGCCGTTATGCTCACGTATCTCCAGTCCGAAGCCGTCATCAATTTCCTGTATTGGCGGTATAGCTGGTTCGACATCCTCATGCATCTTCTAGGCGGTGCGACTATCGGCACGTTCCTCATCGCACTGCTTGCGCGTTCGCGGCCGCGCGCCTATGTCGGGCTTCTGCTCGTCGCGTTCATCGGCTGGGAAGTGTTCGAATATGTCTCAGGTATTCCACGCGAAGCGAACTACGCCCTCGATACCGCGATAGACCTCGTCATGGACTTCATAGGCGCATTCGCAGCCTACGCAGCTGCACGCATCACCCTATGGCGCTCCGCGTAACCACGTACGGGGGCGCTGAGACCGTCACGGGCTCTAACTTCCTCGTCGAAGGCGCGAAAGGAACCATTCTCATCGACTGCGGCATCGAGCAGGGAAGGGACTATTCCGAAGCGGAGACTCGCGCTCCGTTTCCGTACGACGTCGCCTCCATAGATGCACTCGTGATAACGCACGCGCACCTGGATCACGTCGGCCGCGCGCCGCAATTGATGCGCCGCGGCTTCCGCGGCAAGGTGTACATGACGCCGCCGACGCGCGACCTGATGGAAGCTATTCTCACCGACAGCGCGCGCATCCTGGCGCATGACGCGAAGATGCGCGGTCTCGATCCTATCTATGAAGAACGGGATGTCGAAGGGCTCCTCGCGAAAGTAGAGACGATTCCGTACCGGAACGAGCAGGTCGTCGCTCCCGGGCTCTCCGTATACCTGCGCGATACGGGTCATATCCTCGGTTCTGCGAGCGTTCGGGTCAGGGATGAAGACGGTACCGCCTTTGCCGTGACAAGCGATATCGGTAACTCGCCGGCCATACTCCTGCCTGACGCCGAGCCGGTCACGGACGCGGACGTCATCCTCATTGAGAGCGTGTACGGCGACCGCCAGAACCCGGAGAAAGCCCACCGGGTACAGAAGCTCCAGGAGGTGCTTACCCGCGCCTTGGCGCGAGGCGGGAACGTGCTCATCCCGTCGTTCTCCATCGAGCGCACGCAGCTCATGCTCTACGAAATCGGCATGCTCTTTGCAGGCAATAAGGTGCCTGAAGTGCCCGTATTCCTCGACTCGCCGCTCGGCATCTCCGTCACGGAAATATACAAAAAATGGAGCAAAGAGTATTTCAATGCTGATGCTAAAGAAGAGAGCGGCCACGACCACGACATATTCGACTTCCCGTTCCTCACCATGACCCGCTCGCGTGAAGAGTCAGAAGAAATAGCGAAGAAGCCCGGACAGAAGATAATCATCGCGGGAGCGGGAATGAGCCATGGAGGACGCATCGGGAGGTGGGAACAGCAGTATCTTGGCGACCCGAAGACCACGCTCATCATGGTGGGGTACCAGGCGCCCGGCTCGCCCGGCCGCGTACTGCAGGACGGCGGCAAGCACGTTATGATCGATCGCCGGGACGTGCAGGTGCGCGCCGCAATCGAGGTGCTCCATGGCTGGAGCGGCCACGCTGACCGCGACGGACTTCTTGCGTTCGCGGAGAAGTGCCTTCCGCGCACGAAAGCGTTCATCGTCGGGCTCGGCGAGCCGTCGTCCGCGCGTTTCCTGGCCCAGCGCATTCACGACTACTTGGGCGTAAAAGCGATAGTGCCTACAGAAGGGGAGACGTTTCATATTACGAAGGACGGCGCGAAGAAGGTATAATTCCCGCATGAGCATAGAAGACCCGCAGGGCGGAGATCGATGGCACACCGGGGAGGGGAGGCTTCGAAAAGGGCATGAGCTTGAGCTGTCTCAACAAGAACAGGAAGAGCTGAAGCAGATGGGCCACAAGAAGCAGATTCAAAAGGCAGAGCAGGAGCCGCAGATTTTTACTGACTTCCCGTGGATGGCTGATACTGAAAAAGCGCACTACGACCCGAATCTCGACCCGAAGAACTTCAGGAAGGAATAAGAAAAAGCCCCGTATATGCGGGGCTTTTTCTAGAGGGGCTATTAGCCGACCTTCTTTGCGATGCGGGTGAAGACCTCAGGATGCTCTACCGCGAGCGTGGAGAGGACTTTGCGGTCGAGGAGGACGCCAGCCTTCTTCAGCGAATCGATAAAGGTGCTGTAGTTCTTGTAGCCGTTCTCCCGTATTGCGGCGTTCAAGCGGACGATCCAGAGCTGGCGGAAATCGTTCTTCTTGTCGCGGCGATGGGCAAAAGCCTGCTTGCCGGCGTGGACCAGGGACTCGTACGCTGCGCGCTCCTTCTTCGAGCGGGCATGGCGGTAGCCCTTCGCCATCTTCAGGACATTGCGGCGGGTCTTTGCGGACTGAACTCCTCCTTTTACTCGTGGCATAAGATAGTAATTAAACGGTTATGCGGCCTTCGCCTTCTTTGCAGCGTTTCCGCCAAGGAAGCGGCGCATCAGGCGGTTGGAGAGGGCAAGCTGAACGCCGCGCTTCTTCACGCCCTTGGTGCGGCCGCGCTCCTTCGCGTTGAAATGATCCTGACCCGGCTTGCGCGCCAAAAGCTTCCCGGTGCGGGATACGCGGATTCGCTTCGTGAATGACTTATTTGTTTTCATGGGTTTCTTTGGTATCGGAAGGCTGTTTTTTCGCTGCTCCCGGATCCCGTTCGATGATGGCTGCAAACCCCTTGGGGGAGCGGGCGACCGGCTCGGAAATGCGGTATGCGTATGGAATCAGCATGAGGAACTTCTCGAGCCGGACCTTTAGGAATGCCTCCTCCATGCCTTTGTAGCGGCCTTTGAGGAAGAGCTCCGCGCGAACGCGATGCCCTTCAGCAAGCCATTCGGCTGCTTTTTTAGCCTTCAAACGCATGTCGTTCTCGCCCGTACCGACCTTGATCTGGACCTCCTTGGTCTCGGATACCTTGGCTTTGGCCCGGGCAGCGCTCTCCTTCTTCTTCGACTCGTACTGAAATTTACCATAATCCATCACTTTGGCAACGGGCGGGACGGCGTTCGGCGATATCTCGATAAGGTCGAGGCCGGCCGCGGTCGCAGCCTTCATAGCGTCGGCAAAGGACAGGACGCCGAGGTTCTCTCCTTCGGCGCCTATGACGCGGAGCGTCTCCGCGCGTATCTCTCCATTAATGCGTGTTCTGTCGGTACTCAAGGGGTTGTTGCTAGGGACTATAGCACGAAGTACGGCCTATAACCAGCGTCTAACGCTTCCGCAGCAGGGGTTTCGGAACCTTTGCAAAGAAGGGGAGATAGAGGTCGTCCGCCAGGTCTATGGCAAGCTCGTCGGAGCGGACCCGAGCAGTGAACTCGACCGGCGCCCCTTCGATGACGGCCAAGGGCTGCTGCTCCGCTCCTTCGCCCATGCAAAGTACTGCGGCGGTCGCCAGAGAGTCGACGATATTGGTCTTCTCGAACTTGAAGCTGCGTCCGAAGATATCCTTCTTTCCTACGTAATCGCGGAGTCCCCGTATCCCGGCATACCCGAGCGCGACGCCCACGACTCCGGAGCGGAGCGGCATAAGGCGGCTGTCGGTGATGATGATGCCGAGCTTCTTCACACCATACCGTTTCATGAGACGGGTGCGCAGCCGCGAAGCGCTCGCGAAGGAATCTTTCGGGAGGAGGATGAGTTTCCCGGCGCTGTTCGACTCATCGATGCCGGCATTGGCGATGAGGAGCCGGTCTCGGAGCGTGAGCCATACCCACTTCGTCTTCAGAGCGAACGTACTCTCTGATTTTATGAGCCGCTCCTTCGTTTTCTCGTCAGCGAGCGCGGATGTCCGGCCTTCGGCGAGGGCTACGATCTTTGAGGTGACGACCAGGACGGCTCCTTCTGCGACCCGTGGGAGATGGGCAGCCATGAACGTGTCGAGGCTCTCGGCCTCCTTGAAGACGCGCGTCTTAATCGGGCGTACCTGCATGGTGCCGGCAGTATAGCCTAAAACGCTCGGAAGGGCTTAATGCCTCCCTCATGCATGACCTTCTATGCTTCCTCCCGTATCAAATCGAATAACCAACACGTATGGCAACCATCATAAACACTCCCGGACAGCCGGACTCGGGAAACTCCGCGACCATATGGGTCTTCGGCCTTATCATCATTGTCCTTTTGGGACTCTTCGCATTCTTCGTCTGGCCCGGCATGGCGACTCGAGAGCCGGCGCCGACGACTCAGGTCATCGTGCCCGACAACACGCCACAAGCGCAGCAGCCGAACGTATACAACACGACCATAAATGCCTCGAGCACCACGGTAAACTCGACGACCACGCTCCCGTAACAACAAAAAGAAAACCGGCCGCCCTCTCAGGCGGCCGGTTTTCCTTTTGCTTATGCGGTTTTGCCTTTGAGAAGGCGGATGCCGAGGTACGCAAGCGGGGTATAGAGAAGGCCCATCGCGACCTTGAACGCCCACCACGTAAGTATGGCCGAGATAAGGACGCGGTCCGGGTATACGCCGTAGAGTGCGATGACCATGAACAGGACGGTATCGAAGAACTGGCTCCAGACGTTCGAGAGGAAGGAGCGAAGCCAGAACCCGGTCTTCTCGCCGAGCTTCTGCCGGAAGAAGAAGAAGGAGAGCACGTCCTGGTATTCGCCGACCGCGTAGGCGATGACGGAAGCAATAGCGAAGCGGAGCGAGACGCCGAATATCTGCTCATAGGATTCCTTGGCCCAGAGCCCGTCGGCCGACCAGGGCGCCGCAACCGATATCACGTTGTAAGCGATGAAGAGCAAGGTAGAGATGATTCCGGCGAACACGAAGTACTTCGCCACCTTCTTCCCGTACACTTCGCCGATGACGTCCGTCATGAGGAATACGACGGGGAACATGAATACGCCCACAGAGAGGTGCGAGCCAAACAGGAACGGCATGAGCTTGATGCCGAGCGTATTGGCGGCCATCAAGGAGGTTATATAGACCGCGAGCGCGATGAGGACATTCTTTAGGGAAGATTCTGAGACCTGAAGCATAGGAGAAGGTTATGAGCGGCTGGTATGCGGGCACTATAGCGGATTTCCTTGAATTGGCCATACAGCGAACGCCGGGAGGCGAAGCCTCCCAGCGTTCCTACGCACTATCTGATTCTCTTACTGCGCGCTCGTCGTTGCAGCGCTCACGTCCTTGCTGAACTCCTTGAGGATGTCCGCAAGCTCCTTAAGAGATGCCTGGCACGCCGCTTCATTTGCCTGCGGGCCGCGGCACTTCACGGCTATCTCGTTGCGCGCTTCCGTCACGTCTTCCTTGCCTTGCTGCAGCACATGACCAAGATCATGCTGCTGCATATCCCACTCGCGCCACATCATGGCCAAGAGGATGATAACGACGACGACGAGTACGCCGGTCGCCACCTTCCATCCCTTTGCATTCATAGTCTCCATAGCGTTTGAATTCGTTTGTTGATTGGTACCCGCGAGTTGTACACCCGCACAGGTGAAGCCTTCATGAAGAGGCCGGGGCATGCGCACGGTATATACTTACCGAAGGACTATGACTTCACCGAAGAACGTGCTGTCCGTTCGACTGAAGATTCTCCTGACTATCGTCATATCGATATGCGTGCTCGGCGCTGCAATCTTCATCATCTCGTCGCTCGTTCTCTTGAAGAGCTATCGTGATATCGAGGACGAGAGCATGGCGCAGAACCTGCGCCGCGCAACGGACGCCATCACTGAATTCGAAGGGCAGCAGCTCATCAAGCTCTCCGACTGGGCGGCATGGGATCAGGCCTACGACTACGCGCGCACCAGGGACCCGAAGTGGGCGGCAGAGACGGTATACGCGACCGGCCTCGCGAACCTCGACATCAACGCGCTCATGTTCTCGGACCTGGACGCGAAGATAATCACGCTCATGACCGTAGACATAGAGGAGCGCGCCGAGGTGCCGAGCACGGATGTGACGCAGTACTTCGCAGCGCATCCGGATCTCGTTTCGTTCAACGACCTCGAAGGACAGACTGAAGGCATCGCGATGCTTCCGCATGGCCCGCTCATCATCGTGTCCCTGCCGCTTCGCACAAGCGAAGGGAAGGGGCCCTCGACCGGCGCCATTACGTTTGCGCGGTATCTCGACGAGGGCAAGATCGCCGACTTCTCCGAGATAACGCATCTCACCATAGACATATTCAGCTACGGTTCAGCAACGCTTCCTGCGGATGTGTCGAGCGCGAAAACTAAACTGGACGGGGGTGACGCCAACGTTATCGTGCCGCAGAGCGATACGATGCTCGAAGGATATACTCTGGTGCGAGACGTGTACGGCGCTCCCGCGCTCATCCTCCGCGTCGAGACGCCGCGTCCTATATACGCGCAAGGACGCCTCACGCTCTACGTATATCTGCTCTCCGGAGCCGTAGCGCTCCTCTTGTTCGGCATCGTCATCACGTGGGCGCTGGACCGCCTCGTCATCGCGCGGTTCGAACGCTTGTCGCGCGACGTGGAGAAGGTGAACGAGGCGCACGACCTTTCTATGAAGCTTGCTGGAGGGGAGCCTGACGAGATAGGGCGCCTTGCGGAGCGGATAAACCAGATGCTTGCCTGGCTCAAAGAGTCTCGGGAAGGGGAGGCTGCATCGCGTCGGGAAATCGTGAATCTGCTGAACGATTTGAAGCAGGAGAAGGAACAGACGAGGGAGATGGCGGAGGTTCTTAAGATTAAGAAGAACGACGCGCAGTAGCCGAATGGAGAGGGCGGTGCTATAACGGACGCAGTAGAAGCGGCGAAGCAGGGAGATACTCTGCCTACGCGTGAGTCCAAGGGCATTGCCGCACACTCTTCACCTTGGGACATTATTCGGCCTGGCATCCTGCCAGTAATCCGCCGTCCCATGCAGAAAAACAATATTCAAAGTCTCATTACTGAGGCGACGAAGCGCGACCCGGACATGGTTGGCCTCATGGTATACAACTTCGCGACCGAGGACGTCATCGCGACGACGTTTCCGGAAGAGCATTCGCGGAAAGTCATCGCGATTCAGAAGAAGTTCTACGAGACGGAGCGCGACGCACTCGTCTCTACGGAAGAGCCCGCAGACGAGACTAACTGGTTCATGAAATCGGTTGCTCGCAAGGTTATTTACGAAGTACACATCGACAACGATGTGTGTCTTTTCGGGGAGACCAAGATTACCGAGGCGCCTACGGCCGCCCTGGAAGATGCGCTTGAACTCGCATTGATGATAGGGAGGCGGTTATAATAAGGAGGTATAAGCATCATCCATCCTAGCCATGCCTGCCCCTGAAGAACAAACACAAGAAGCTGCAGCGGTTCCATCATCCGAGCAGCAGCCATCTTCCTTCGACAAGCTTTCGCCCGAAGGTCGCCAAGCACTTGCAGAGGCGTGGAGCGAAACAGGCGTTATACAGCGCGGCATAGCCGAAGCTAACCGACAACTACCTTCAGCAGAGTTCATGCGCGAAACAATCACTCATATCGAGCAATTGAAAGAAGCCGGCTATGAAGTATCGGAACAAGAAGTCGGCGCTTTGAAAGCGGTTCTTGCGGCGCGCGAAGCGCTCGACGGAAACCTCGACACCATATACGGGTTCATCAACCGAACGCGCGGAGATCGGAACAAAGCTGAAAGGCGAGACCAACCCTAGTCGTTTCAAGGAACAGAAAAGGCCGCCCAGGAGGCGGCCTTTTCTGTTGTTGTGGAGGTGCAGGGAGTTGGTCACGGATAATTTTCTGCTGAAAATTTCCGC
>CAYWQN010000014.1:0-7255 GCA_964460875.1 uncultured Candidatus Saccharibacteria bacterium
GCGGCTGGCGTTCTCGAAAAAACCCGCTGACGATCCGTCCGCGGACTTGGGTCGCGTTCTCGACCGTGCCAAAGTGCTTCCGAGCGAAACGGCAATAGCCGAAATGACGGATATCATCCGCAAGACCTTCCTTACCCTCGAATCCTTTTTTGCGGAGCACGATTTCAAGCTCGTCGACTTTAAAATAGAGTTCGGCATAACGACTGGGGGGAAGCTCGTCATCGCGGACGTCATCGACAATGACAGCTGGCGCCTGAGGGATGCCTCCTGGAAAGACGTGTCCAAGCAGTCATTTCGCGACGGGGAGGACCTGGCTTCAATCGAGGACAAGTACGAGCGGGTTGCGAAACTCCTTGAGAAGAGTAAGAAGTAATCATGGGACTAAACGAACTCTCGGCCATAAGCCCGCTTGATGGACGCTACCGCTCAAAGGTGGAGCGTCTCGCCCCCTACATGAGCGAATACGGGCTCATACGCTACCGCATTGCGGTGGAGTGCGCGTACCTCTTGGCGCTCGGACGGGAGAAGAAGCTGCCGCTCACGCTCACCAAAGCAGAAGAAGACATCATTGAACGGCTGGCGTCGGTGAGCGAGCAGGATGCCGCCTTGGTGAAAAAGATAGAGACCGAGGGCGTGGACGGCATTCCGGCGACCCGTCACGACGTCAAAGCGGTCGAGTACTACATCAAGCAGCGCTTCCGCGGAACTACGCTTGAGGCGAAAGCAGAGTGGGTGCATTTCGCGCTCACGAGTGAAGACGTGAATAACATCGCATACGCACTCATGCTCTCGGATGCCCTCCAGGACGTCCTGGTGCCGCGTATTATGTCGGTCAGCGATGCGCTCGGCGCGCTCGCGCGAACGCATGCAGGGACCGCAATGCTCGCCCGAACCCACGGACAGTCAGCGTCGCCCACCACCTTTGGCAAAGAGATGCGCGTGTTTTCCGAACGCATTGCACGGCAGCTTGAAAGCCTGGCCGCTCAGAAGATACAAGCGAAGCTCTCGGGCGCGTCTGGGAATTGGAACGCACATGTTATCGCATACCCCGATATCGACTGGACGGCGTTCACCGCTAAATTCATCGAAAGCCTGAACGTCGACCGCACCTACAAACTGGTCGCAAACCTCTACACCACCCAGATAGAGTGCCACGACAGTTATGTGGCGGTGTTTGATACGCTCCGCCGTGCAAACACCATTCTTCTCGATTTTTCGCAGGATATGTGGCGCTACATCTCGGATAGCTGGGTTACACAGAAGCCCAAGGCTGGCGAGATAGGCTCGTCCGCAATGCCGCATAAAGTTAACCCTATCGATTTTGAGAACGCAGAAGGGAACCTCGGCATGGCTAACGCGTTTTTCGAGCATTTCGCGCGCAAGCTTCCTATCTCCCGGCTGCAGCGCGACCTCACCGACTCGACGACCGCGCGGAATTTCGGTACGTCATTCGCGCATTCATTAATAGGGTACGAGTCGCTTTTGACGGGACTCTCGCGCATCGAGCCGAACGCGCAGGCAATGGCAGGGGCGCTTGCCGCACACCCGGAAGTGCTCGCGGAAGCGGTGCAGACGGTACTCCGCCGCGAAGGACAAATTGGCGCTTATGAAAAATTGAAGGACCTTACCCGCGGACGCGCCGTTACCCTCGACGAGCTTCGCGAGTTCATCAAGAGCCTCATCATCCCTGAAGCGGCGAAGTCTGAATTGCTTGCGCTCACGCCGGCGACCTATATCGGTTTGGCCGAAAAGCTTGCAAGCGGGAAATAAAAAACGTCCGGCTTGAGCCGGACGCAGAGAGAAGCAGGTTCTCAAAGTTGTACAACGTATCTATACACCAACGTAGGATTTATTTTCTTCTCGCCGAATCCCTTCAGTCGTTCTAGAAGGCCTTGTGCCTCTTGCTTTGCGGCTTTCGGTTCTGTCGCCGCCAGCAGGTGCTCAACCTCATACGGCTTTGCAAGGGGTCCGGGCGTGTACAGATAGACAAGATACCAGTTGCCGTAACCCATCAATGAGCTCCTTCGTGGCCAGACCCGAAGCCTACCCTCAGCGAGAGGTCTTGTAAATTAGTGGCCGAAGAACCCGCGGCCCAATGAGTCCGGGATGAGGTACAGAGCCGCATTTCTTGCAGCTGCCAAGTCTATCGAAAGCTGGTCGTTCTTCGAGCCTGAGGTCGAGAGTATGGCCGTTACGCCTGCGTCAAATAGCACTTCCGGGGCGTCCGGGAACGGGAAGAATGAGTCGCTATATGCAGAAGCGCCTGTCAGTTCGTGCTTCGAGCGCAGGGCGCGCGTGATACCGAGCTGCGCAGCGCCGACACGGTCCTGCTGGCCGACGCCGTTCCCGAGGAGCATACCGTTCCTCACAAGCGATATGGTGTTCGAGTTCGAGGTGGCGCCCACGGCCCACGCAAGGAGCATGTCGTCTTCCTGCTGCTTGGTTGCCGTTCCGTGCTTTGCAAGTTCGGCGTGCTGCAGATCCATGACGAACGTGTAGTTTGGCTGACGCATGAACCCGCCGCGGACATAGCGGAAGCGAGGCGCATCATCGAGCGTCGACTTTGAGAGGGATAGCAAAGCCGGGTTCTCGATGAAGCGGCACTTATCGCCCTTCCTCCGCAAACGGTCCCGCGCGCCTTCTGAGAAGGACGGGGCGATGATGCCGTCGAGCATCTTGCCGGCGAGAATCTCCCCGAGCTCATCGTCGATAGGGAAGTTCACCATGACGAGACCGCCGAATATAGAAAGCGGATCGCCTGCAAGCATGTTGGTCAGCACGATTTCCGGAGATTCCCCTTGAGCGGCGCCGCACGCGTTGCCATGCTTTGCGCCTACCGCGATATGCGGCACTTTTCCTCGATTCACATCGAAGGCCGCCGCGATATGGGTTGCGGTCTGGAGCATGCGGTCGATGTCGCACCAGTTGTTATACGAGGGGGCGGTGCCTTCGACGACCTGGAAGCGATCGAGCGCGAGTGCATCCGCGGTCTCTCCCGAATAGAGCGCTGCCGGGGCCTGGTATGCGTTCTCGCCGTATTTTGCGGCCGCGACCGATTTCCCGATCACTCCCGCGTACGTGCCGCCGCTCCTGCCGCTTGCCGACGCGAGCACATAGCGCGACACAATCGCTTCAGCCTTCGCCGCGAGCTCATCGAGGAAGGTCTCTTCGTCCGGCCGGCCGCCTGAAAGCCAGGTGAGCACGCGCTCGCGATCGGCAGGGTCTGTGATGACGACTCGTCCGGCCTTCGCTGCTGCGCGTACGGCGGTGGGGCCGCCGATATCGGTCTTCTCTATGACGGACTCCTTGGTGTGCGCCGGGTCAGCGAGTTCCGCCTGAAGGGGATAGAAGTCGACGCAGACGCGGTCGAACCAGGTGATGTTGTTGGCGGAAAGCTCCGCGCGGTCCTCCTCTATGTCGCGGGCGAGTATGCCGGCGTATATCTCGCGGGAGAGGGATACGACGCGATGACCGAGTATCGGGTCGCCTACCATCGTCGCGATGTCGACGGCTTCCACGCCGTCGGCAGCCAGGGCTGCGACCGTGCCTTTCGAGCCGTATATGGCGTAGCCGAGGCCTATGAGGCCGCGTGCGAAGTCGGCGATGCCTGCTTTGTCGTAGGCCATCAGCAATGCATTACGTTTCTCCATATTCGTATTCTACTCTATCGGCCTAATCGAACAGGTCTATCAGGTACGGGTCGAGGGCGCGCTGGTCGAGATCGTAGAAATGTTTTCCGTCGTCATCGAGGTCGCGCGCAAGGTCGCGTCCGACGAACCGCCAGTGCCAGGGCTCGTATTGGTAGTATTTGTTGTTCGCAGGGTAGGAGAGTATGAAGCCGTAGCGGTATGCGTTCTTCGCGAGCCACTGCCCGGCCTTCGAGCTCGCGAAGCCGGTGGTGAGGCCGTTCCCAATTTCGCTTGTGGTGAAATCGAGCGCGGTGCCGAGCTGATGCTCTGAGTAGCCCTGGTCGGCGGAAAAGGCGTTCGCGCCGCTTCCGTAGGTGAGCTTGTAGCTCGTCTTCAGCGCTGCCTGGGTCCCGAACGAACGGTACGCGCTCGTGACTTTCAGGTCGATGCCGTCGTCCTTCGCGTCTGCCAGGAGATCTTCGAGAAACGGCCACGCCTCTTTCTCGAAGTACTCGTCCTTATCATCCGCCACCCACTCCTGCGGAATCTGAGTGAGCGCTGACGGCACGTAATTCTCGGAAAGGAAGAATACTTTCGAATACTTCTGCAGCAGCTCGGGATCTATCTTCGAGAGCTTATCGAGCTTTCCTACGGTGCCCGAGATGTCGTCAATTTTTCCTTGGAACTCGTCGTTGCGCTCTTTTTCAGCGGCAAGCGCGTCGGCGAGCTGCTTGTTGTCCGCCTCGGCGTTCGCAAGCGCGGTTTGGGCGGACGAGGTCGCGGCGGCAAACTCGGCGCGAAGCGTGGAGAGGGCAGAGGTAGCGACGCGCCACTCATAGCCGAGGTAGCCGAGAGCCGCTAGGCCTGTGAGGGCGGCCGCGATGAGGACAGGTGAAGGCTTCATGTGCGGGCATCGTACCACGACCTTTGGTCCAGGGCGGCATGGATTGACCGGGCGGTCCGCAGTATACTTTTGGGCATGTCGTCATCGAGCGAGGTGCCCCCCGGCAAAGCGGCCAAGGCAGCGTTTTCTGAAAGCCGTCCGCAACTTACGGATGCGGCGTTAGAGCAGGAACGCCACTTCCTCCATAACTACGCAATGTCTCTGGTTAAAAACGAGGACAAAGCCGACGACCTGGTTCAGGACACGTACGAGCGCGCGCTTAAATCAAAAGATCAATTTCAACCGGGGACGGACTTGCGTGGGTGGCTTTCCACGATACTGTTTCGGCGGAACATAGAGCTTAACCGTCGCAATAAATGGTGGGCGCTCGGCGACCCGGAAGACCACTATGACAAGCTCACGACTGCTGCGTCGCAAGGGGGCGAGCTCGATGCAAAGCAGCTTGCGGCGCTTCTTGACCGGCTCTCGCCGGACCACAAGGCGGTATTGGAGCTTCTCGGCAAAGACTATGAATACCAAGAAATCGCCGATGAGCTCGGTATCGCCATAGGAACGGTCAAATCAAGGGCTAACCGCGCGCGCCAGGCATTTGCCAAAGTACTCCTTGCCGCGGGATATATCGATACGGATAATGCGACGGTCGTGCGCTTTCTCGACGCTGAAGCGGGCAAGGCCTAGGTGCGCGGGTTCGAACGCGGCCACTCCACGATGTGTCCCGCCTTGCGCTCGATGGGGGACGCATGACGCAGGTACTTCCTGTTCTCAGGCGGGAAGAGCTCCAGATGCAGCTGATCGCGGAGCGCGTGGGCGATGGCCCAGAGATGCGCCTGACTCGTCTGCCACGAGGCGCCGAACGAGGCGAGCGAGAGCGGCTTTGAATAAGCGCGAAGCGTCTTAAGGCCGGTTGCGTTCAAGAAATACTCGTGGAAGTAGGACGCGGCTAGCTCGCGCGGCGTCTTGTACACCGGGTCGCGGAACCTGAGCACCGCATGATTGGTCTTCGATATCGCGCCCCAGTACCCGTTGCGCTTATAGAGGACGACTGCGTGGTCGTCGTCCACCGGATTCGTGCGCAGGTTCATAAGGAGCGGTTTTTCGCCGGAGAGCGAAAGCGCTGCATACGCGAGAAGCGCCCCTTCCAAGCAGTGCGCTTTCATGTGACGGAGCACCAGCGCCGGACTGTAGCAGGTCTCTCCGCGTTTTTCGTAGTTAAAGGGAATCGAGTCGAGGAAGTCTTGAATTTTCGCCGGCGTCGAGAGCTTTTTGAGCAGTTGCCGCTCGCGGGGAGAGAATTCGTCCATGCATGAAGAGTACCATTCCGGCCGTCGGTCATAAAAATAGCGCCGGCGCGTCATAGTTTGTATACTGACTACCATCATGCGACGCTCCTTCATCATCGCGCTTGTCGCGCTCCTCATCATGCCGCTCATGCCGAGCGCCGCGCGCGCCGCAGACTTTCAGGTATCCGGCTGGATTCCGTATTGGGCGGCAGCAGACGGCATAAAAGACGCATCGCGCCACCTCGACTCCTTCACTGTGCTTCACCCGTTCAGCTATTCGGTAGACGCAAGCGGAAAGCCGAAAGACCTCGCGGATATGGGAAAGAGCGCGTGGCAGCGCCTCATGCGCTCGGCGAAGGCAGACGGCGTCTCGGTCATCCCGACGCTCATGTGGAGCGATACGTCCACCATCCACGCCGTGCTCTCGGACGCAGCGCGCCGCGCCGCGCATGTGAAGGCGATAGCGGAGCTCGTGAAGAAAGGGAAGTACGACGGCATCGACATCGATTACGAAGGGAAGCTCGCGAAGACCCGGCCCTACTACTCAGCGTTCTTGAAGGAATTGAAGGGCGCGCTTAACGGAAAGACGCTCTCGTGCACCATCGAAGCCCGGACGCCGCCCGAGTCCCTGTATACGGTCATACCGAAGAACCTGGAGTATGCGAACGACTATGCGGAGATTAACAAGTACTGCGACATCGTGAACCTGATGACGTATGACCAGCAGCGGGCCGACCTGAAGCTGAACGCGGCGCGCGCGGGCGCTCCGTACTATCCGGTCGCCGACCTTGAATGGGTGAAGAAGGTCGTTGCGTTTACGGCAAAATCCATCGACAAATCGAAACTTGTCGTCGGAGTCGCTACCTATGGCCGGGAAGTAGAGGTGACCGTGTCGCCAAACTGGTTCCAGGCCTACAAGCAGATAGGATCCGTGTCAGACGAGTACGCACGCGATACTGCGGACAAGTACGACGCCGACCTGGTGCGAAACGCCGCCGGCGAGCTCTCGTACTCATACGTGCCCTCGAGCGCAACGGCGAAGCTCTTCTCCTCAGTATCCCTTTCGGGGAAATCGACCAATCGCGATGACGTGGCGGCCCGCGCCTTGGCGTATGCCAACAAGACAGGGAAGACCGTCTCAGTCCGGACGGTGTGGTGGAGCGACGCGGAAGCGGTAGCGGCAAAAGTGGCTCTTGCAAAGTCGCTCGGCGTCCGCGGCGTCGCTATCTTCAAGATAGACGGAAACGAAGACCGCGATATCTGGGATTCCTTATAGCGCGCTGCTATACTCTCCGCATATGAGCGATAGCGAGAAGCCCAAGCGTCCACACCCGGACGTTCTCGCCCCGGGCGAAGATATCCCGCCGCCGAAATTCGCTTCGCCGCCCATCGGCAATTCCGCGGCGCCCGAGCGCGCTGCAGTGTCTCCCGAGACAAAAGCG
>CAYWQN010000014.1:7355-24695 GCA_964460875.1 uncultured Candidatus Saccharibacteria bacterium
GTTCCGTTCGTGGCTCTCGGGTCATGGGCGCTGGCGCCTTCTGCACATGCGGACGAAGTGGCAGCGATGTCAAACGTCTCATTTACGGATCTCGAAATCGGTCTCCGGACCGACTACATGAGGAACGAGGTGAGCTTCGCCGCAGGTTCCGGCACGCCGTCTCAAAACCCGGACGGCGTCATGGCTGGCGTGAACGTGCGCAAGCTGTTTCCGCTCGGCCCGTTCCGGCTGGGCGCGGAAGCGTACGTGCTCGGCGGTCATCTCGAAGACACCGTTTACGACGGCTTCGAAATCACCGAAGGGACCGTCATCGACCTGACGTACGGGCTGGACTTGGTGGCGGGCATCACGCTCGGCGACAATGTCCTGCTCTACGGCAAAGGCGGCGTTTCCTACGCGTCCGGAACAGCGAGCGAACACTGTCCGCCACCGTCGAACGCACCGTTCGGCTACTGCCATACGCGCGGCCCGTTCGATCTCGAAACGGACGTGCTGTGGCAAGGTCAGAACTGGGGCGCCGGCATCTCGGCGAGCCTGTGGGGCGGCCGCGCAACGGCTACGCTCGACTACCAGCACAACGACTTCGACGGCATTCACGGCGTGTTCGGCAAGAACTCGCTGGGCCAGGATGTGGTCTACAACGAGATGGCGCTTTCGGGCGACCAGATCGGCGCTCGCTTGAGCTACAACTTCTAACTTCTGACATCCGTGTCATGAAGCGGAGGCCCGGCAGCAATGCCGGGCCTCTTTTCTTTTATGAGGTATTCACGTATCTTTCAATGATTCATGAGCGCGCGCACAAAAAAATACGAACCCGGAGGCTTCACGCTTCTGGTGAAGCGCTCAAAGGCTGGGCTCGGCCTCTTTGCCGGCGAACCGATACCCAAAGGTTCCTGCCTCATCGAATACAAAGGCAAGGTTATTTCTGAAGAAGAAGCGTACACGAGCCGCAGCAAGTACTTGTTTGAGGTGAATTCAAAGAAAACGATAGACGGGAGGCCCAAGTGGAACAAGGCAGGCTACATCAATCACTCATGCGTTCCGAACGCAGATCCTGTCACGCGCACGGGGCGTGTGTTCATCATGGCGAAGAAGAATATCAAGGAAGGGGAGGAGATAGTCTATGACTACGGGGACGAGTATTTCAATGATTACCTCCAGCCGGGCGGGTGCCGCTGCCCGAAGCACCTCGGGAAGCCGACGCCTAGACGATAACGAACCAGAGCAGAAGCGCGAGCGCGATGCGGTAGAGGGCGAACGGGACGAACGTATATCGGCGAACGAAGGAAAGCGCGAATTTTATAACGAGGAGCGCTACGAGGAAGGCGACTATAAATCCGACGGCCAGCACGCCCAGATCGCCTTTCATGAGCGCTTCAGGGCTCTTCAAGACGTCGTATACGGTTGCGGCCAGCATCGTGGGAACGGCTAGGAGGAATGAGAACACGAGGATAGTGGTGCGCGGAATGCCGAGCAGAAGGCCGCCCATGACGGTCGCGCCGCTTCGTGAGACGCCCGGGATTATAGCGAGCGCCTGCGCAAGGCCGATAAGGAATGACTGACGATACGTAATATCGGTAAGCGGGCCGTCGGACTTCTCACGTGAGTGCATTCGCCACTCAATGAGGAGCATTACGATGCCGCCAAGAAAGAGGGCCCATATCACGATTTCCGAGTTCCCGAGCAGATACGCTTTCGCGAAATGGTAGAGCACGTAGCCGACGACGGCAGTCGGGACGAAGGCGACCATAAGTCGCTTCAAGACATTGATGTCGAGAAATGATTTCCAATACACGAGCACGACTGCGCCGATGGCCCCAAGCTGTATGGCTATTTCGAACGACTTCACGAAGTCGGTCTGCGCGAGGCCGAGCGCCCCGCTTGCGAGCACAAGGTGCCCGGTCGAGGAGACGGGCAGGAATTCGGTCAGGCCTTCGACCACGCCGAGGATGATACTGTCGAGATAGGTCATGGGGCCGATTATAGCGCGAAAAAAAGAGCGCCCGCATTTTGCAGAGCGCTCTTCAATTGGTTCGGCCGTTCTCAGCCGAAGTACACGTAGAGGTGCGTGCGGCCGGCCACGTCAGATTCGCCGAGCAGCAGCTGGCCTCCCGTCGGTTCTTCGCCGTCGCGCATCGTCGCCACGATGTAGTACGTATAGGCCGGACGTTCCGACTCCACGGCCCGCTGGACCACGAACGCCCGTATCGGGCGCCGTTCGCTCGGCCGCTGGCATTCGCCGCGGTCGACGAGCCGGTCCTGGATGCGCCGTACCGCTTCGTGCGCCGCCTCGCGGCTGCGCGCGCTCTGGTCTGCGCGGGCCATCTCGCCGAAGTGCTCGCGGCTGGTGCAGTAGACCATGGTGGGCTCCGTCGCCGGGACCACCACGTAGGCTTGGAGCGCGTGGGCGCTCGTCGCGACGGATG
Source organism: uncultured Candidatus Saccharibacteria bacterium (assembly GCA_964460875.1). GTDB lineage: Bacteria > Patescibacteriota > Minisyncoccia > Phycocordibacterales > Phycocordibacteraceae > C7867-001. Next base: position 9,782 of record CAYWQN010000014.1, read on the forward strand.
CGGCCATAAGCGCGGCCGCAAGCGTCATGAGGGTCTTCCTCATCGGTTGGTTCCTTCTGTTCATGCCCTCGTTAGGACCAGAGCACCTTACGTCTGACTTGTCAAAAAGTCAAAGGCGAAGATGGGAATGCGTGGTACGCTCTGTTGGTGAAAATATACGTGACCGGAGTCGCCGGGTCGGGAAAATCGAGCATCGTGCGGGAATTGTCCCGCCGCGGCATCGCCGCGGTGGATATGGACCAGGGCCTCTGCCACTGGGAGAACCGCCGCACCGGCGGCATGGCCGGCTGGGAGCCGGGGCGCAGCGAAGCGTGGTATGCCGAGCATGGCTGGATGTGCGACGTTCCGGAGCTCTCGAGCATACTCGCCGCGAACGATGACGTCGTAGTCGTCGGCATCTCTTCGAACCAGGAAGAATACCTGAAGGAATTCGACAAAGTGTTCGTCCTCACCTGCACGCCCGCGACCATGATCAAGCGACTGAACGCGCGCACGGACAGCGACTACGGCAAGCATCCGTCGGAGCAGGCGCGGCTGCTTGCGTGGCAGCGCGCGTTCGAAGAAGAAATGGTTGCCAAAGGCGCTCTGCCGCTCGACGGCGAACGGGAGGTCGAAGTGGTCGCCGACGACGTCGCGGCCGCGCTCGCCGGGTAAGAAGAAGGCGGCCCCACGGGCCGCCTTCTTCTGAGTCGGAGAAGCCTCCGGATGCACGCAAGCACGTGTATGTGCCGGGCGTGCAAAGAATTCTTACATCGCTTCGCCTTCAGCAGGCGCTGACCCGGAGGTCATCGCTTCGCATCCGCAATCGCAGGTGCCGTCCGCCTTATGCTCGTGCCCGCAGTCGTTGCAGGTGTTCATGATGGTATCTCGTTAGCTTCTATGTCGCCCCACGCGAAAGTATACCAAGCCTCCGCATGAAGATTTGATGGAGGGAGGGCATAGGCAGTGCGCGCGGTTTAGGGCACAATGCGCTCATGACAACGCCCGGCGCGCCGCTCGCAAAAGACCTCGCGTCGCTTTCGATAGGCGTCATCGTGAATACGGCGAGCGGATCCGGCACCGACTCAACAGCCATAGAGATAGCGGGCATACTGGCAGAAGCGGGCATATACGAGCCGCGCATGTGGAGCGTCGCGCCGAGCGAGTTGAGCGATGCGCTCGCCGAAGCGCAGGATGTCGATCTCCTCATCGTGTTCGGGGGCGACGGCACCATACGCTCAGCCGCGCTCGCAAGCTCCATGGACGGCCCCATCCTGCTGTTGCTTCCCGGCGGGACGATGAATCTCCTGCCGAAGGCGCTCTACGGGGAGGTGTCGTGGGAGGCTGCGCTTCAAGCGACGCTTCGCGACCCGATGGTGCGCACCATATCCGGCGGCACGGTAGGCACGGAGCGCTTCTTTATCGCGGCCATTCTCGGCGCCCCTGCGCTGTGGACGAAAGCCCGCGAAGCCCTGCGTGAAGGGAATCTGGCCGAAGCGCTCGACGAAGGGAAGCATGCGCTCGAAGGCATGTTCTCGTCGAAAATCGCCTATCATTTCGATGAGTTGAACGAGGGCACGGCTGAAGTGGTTGCGGTTACCTGTCCCTTGGTCTCGTCCGCGCTCGCGGACGACCGAAGGGTGCTCGAGGCTGCGGTCATCGATGTGCCCGGGGCGGGGGAATTGTTCGAGCTTGCGACGGCCGCTGCGCTCGGGCAGTGGCGGGATGCGCGCAACGTCGGCATCGTGAACACGAAGCGGGTGCAGGTGTCCTCTACGACGAAGATCCCCGTCATCGTCGACGGCGAGATGATACACGGAGCCCAGGAGCTCGTTATTGAATACGTCCCGAACGCGTTCCGCGTGCTCGTGCCCGCGGTATGAAATACTTCCTTGACTTCGACCGGACCATCTTCGACACGCCGGCTTTCAAGAAGAGCGTCGCGCGCCGCCCGTCTATCGCGGAGCTTTTCACCCAGCTCGAAGGCGCGGTAGAAGAAATGTTCGGACCCGCTTCGTCCGGCGCCCGCTTTCGTGCGTTTCGGCGGACGCTCGGCACATTCTTGAGCCATGGGCGATTCTTGCTCACGCCCGAGGAGCTGAAGGGATTTCTGTACCCGGACGTGTCGGCATTCCTCGCCGCAAACGACTGCACCATCGTTACCTACGGTGTGGAAGCCTTCATACGTGCAAAAGTGGCAAGCGCGCTCACCGATCTTGCAGTGACGGACGTCATCTATACCCGAAACAAGAAAGGTCCGGTCATACGACGGCTATCGGAAGATATGAAAAACGGCCCGTTCACGTATGTGGACGATGCCGTATTTCAATTAGTGTCGGTTGCGCGCTACTGCCCGAACGTACGCATCTATGAAATGCGCCGCGACGGCTTGCCCGGCGACGGGCGCTGGCCGGTCGCTCGCTCGCTCGCGGACCTTCCGGGCTAACGGCGCTTCTTTGCCGCCTTTGCTGCGAGCATCGCTGCCTTTGCGGCGAGGCGCTTCTTGGTCTTCGGCGGGCTCTTTCGTTTCTTCTTCGGGCTTACGCCCTGTTTTCCTGGGTTCCAGGCCATAAGGAATTAGTTAGGGTTGACGCATTGAGTACCAAGCTCCGCGGGTAGGATTCGAACCTACGACCAACTCGTTAACAGCGAGCCGCTCTACCACTGAGCTACCGCGGAGCTTGGGACTCAAGGTTTTCGTATTCTAGCCCAAAATGCCGATTCGGCAACGTAAAAACAATGCGGATAGGCAGTGCGTGTCGTAGCGGCCCATGTTCATGCGGAGATTTGATATTTCCAATTTCAATGTTATAAACAGTCCGCAGGTTGTCTGCATTGTTCTTCAACGCCGACGAGGTGCGGTATGAGCAACGAACTAGAACGGTGGGCCGACGCCATGGCGGCCCGCAACCAAACGCCGCTCGACTGGATCACTCCGGTCCTTCTGTACCGCGATGGCGCGCCTGCCCTCATGGGCGCTTCGGCGCTCTACGAGGATCAGGAACGCATCTTCACCGCGGCGCACGGCTTTTCCGTCGACTATCGTCCGTGGGCCTGGACCTTCCGGAAGCTCATCCCTTCCGGAAGCCCGGCCCGGCCGCTCACCAAGGCGGTCCCGCTTCGCGGGCCCGAGGACGACGTCGCCGTCTGCACGCCAGCAAGCGCAATTGAGCTGGCTGGCGGGCGGCTTACTAACTTCTATCGCGGCTATCGGCGCGGCTCGGGCATTCTTACCGACTGGAGGGTCGTCTCGACGCTCCAGGAGGAAGTACGCTCGGTGCTCACTGGCGAGCGCATCGCGCTCGTCGCCGAAGTCTTCTTCGAGGGTCGAGTGCATATTCTGCTCGACTACCAGGCCCGGGAAGGCGAAAGCGGCACGGTGTTCGTAAGCGAAGAAGAAAACGCTCTGTACGTTCTTCGCGCCTACAGCACATCGTTCGCCGCCTTCGTTCGCGATAGGCATCCAGACATCGCGCGAGCGGTGACCCGGGGGACGACGTTCGCCCTCAGGCTCCGCTACGAGTGACGCGCGTCGTCGGTGCGACAGGCCCGCCATGGCGACATGGCGGGTCTTTGCTTTTCCTACATCCGCGCCGTATCGACGACCACGACCTCAGGCGTGGCAGTCTGAGCCGCAAGCGCCTGCCGGTGCGCCTCCACCGTTTCTACGAGCTTCTTGTTCTCATTTTTTAATCCCATGATGCGGAAGCTTCGCGCGAGCGCCGACGGGATGAACGCGAGAATGCTTATGAGGATGCCGACGCCGACAGCAACCAGCACGAGGAGCGCTAGCGAGCTTTCGAACTGCCATCCCATGAAGGAGAGCGCGACTACTTCCGTATTCTGAAGCGCGAACAACAGCGCAGCAACCCCGAGCACGAACCCGACCAAGAGTGAAAGTATCATGTCGCGAGTATACCCCATGCCCTCATGAAGGCGGCATGAGGGTGAGCACCACTTCATTTGACCCTCATGGCGGGCGTGGCTTATTGTAGAGAAAAGTAACCTTCTCATATATGGACATACACTTTAAAGGAACCCGTTATGAGCCGACCGCCGAAATACTGGCACAAGTAGAAAAACAGCTCGGTGCGGTAGCGAAGTTCTTCGGCGAGGAGAGCGATGCCGCATCCGCGCATGTCGAGCTTGAACAGGCGGTAGGGAAGCAGAATAAGGGCGACATCTGGCGCGCCGAAATAAATATCGACCTTAAGGGAGAGCGCTTCCGGGCGGAATCGATGAAAACGAAGCTCGACCATGCGATTACGACCGCAACCCGGGACATCGGCCGTGAGATCCGCCGCGCACGGCAGAAGGAACAGCATCTTTTCAAGCGCGGAGGCGCTGTCGTGAAGTCGTTCATGCAAGGCTTCGGAAAATGACCTACGTGCGCGTGCAAGTAAAGCCTGCAAGCCGGAAAGAATCGCTCATCCAGACGGATGAGAAGACGTACTCTATATCCGTTAAAGAGCCGGCGTCCCAAGGGCTCGCGAACGACCGGGTGAAGCAGCTTTTGGCCGAGGAGCTTGCCGTTGCGATTCAGAAAATCCGGCTCATCTCCGGTCATCGCTCGCCCCGTAAAATTTTTGATATCGGGGACTAGGAGGCGCGGGTGAAATCGGCGTACAACATCTCGTTCTTACCTTCGGGCACGATGCGCTCTGGCGTGAAGACGCCGTTCTGGAACGTGGCCGTCTTTATTTTTACGCGCACGTCCTTATCGCCCTTTCGTACGAAGAAATACGTTCCCGGAGACTCGGCATACGCGCGGTACTTGTTCCAGTTCATACGAGCGTCGCCTCCGAGGTCGAGCTGTCCGTCTTCTTTCGCGATTTTCTTGGCGAATGTGGCGGCAGCATGGTCCTGAGGAACGGATGCAAGCGTGCCAGCTTCAAATGCCGGAAGAACATCAGCAAGGAGTTCAGCGCCTTCTTGGATGAGCCGGGGTCGGAGTTCGCGCGTCGTTTCCGTCGCTCCGATAGGCACCTCGCGCGCCGCGAGGATGTCGCCCGCGTCGAGCTCGAACGCCATCTTCTGCACGGCGACCCCCGTCACTGTTTCGCCGTTTAAAAGTGCAGTCTCTACGGGAGAGGCGCCGCGATACTTCGGAAGCAGGGAATAGTGGATATTAATAATCCCCTTGGGAAAGAGATCGAACATGGGCGGCGGGAGGATTTTTCCGTAGGCCACGACAATTGCGTACTCTGCTTTTGTTGCGCGTATTTCGTCGAGCGCGTGCGGGTCGAGCTTTTCGGGAGTGATTACGGGAATCTTCTGTTCAAGCGTCCAGGCCTTCGTTTCCGAGGGCTGAAGCTCCATGCCGCGCCCGCGTCTGGCGTCCGGGGTAGAAACCACAAGTTCCGGGGTATAGCCGCGCTCGACAAGCGTTGCGAGGGTATCCCGCGCTACATATGGTGTGCCAAAGTATACGAACTTATGCATGTGCATCTTCTGGAGCAACCCAGCCCGACTGGCGCCGCGGCTTTTTTGGCCGGTCCTCGAGAGCGACATCAACGACATCAGTCGCGTGGTCGATGAAGAGTATGCCGTCGAGGTGGTCAATCTCGTGCTGGAACGCCTGCGCAAGAATGCCGCCGCCGCCGCGCTCGAATTTCTTTCCGGCAGCATCTTTTGCCTTCACGGTCGCGCGCTCTGCGCGCCTGGTCTTCCCGTACTTTCCGCGCACCGACAGACAGCCTTCGTCCATGACCGCTTTCTTGCGCGCCTTTCGCACGAATTCAGGATTTATGAACACCCCCACCTCAGCAGCGCGCTCGGGCTCGCCCTCTTCCAAGGGGGGCGCCATGCGGTCATAGCGAACGAGGAATATGCGCTTGCCGACGCCTATCTGAGGGGCGGCGATTGCGACGCCGTCGGCTTCGGCATCCAGTGCGCGCTCCATGTCGCTCAGGATTTTGGCAAGGGGCGCGCCGCCGAATTCGGATTCAGCTACGACTGCCGCTTTCTTGCGCAATACCGGGTCTCCGTCCTGAACTATCGTCATATAAAGCGACTATACCGCGACGCGGTTGTTCCGTGTAGAGCCGGTAATAAGAAACCGGCTTCCAGAGAAGCCGGCGGTGCAAGTTTGAGCGAGGGGCATCCGGGCGGATGCGGGGACATATGCGGATGCCCCAGGCTCTGTGCCGCGGCGGACGAGGGAGAGCCCTTACCGCGACATTGTCATGCTACGCCCGGGTGAGGAGGGGTCAATGGCATGCGGTGCATAACTTTTATTAAAGAAAACCGACGCCTTGCGGAGGCGTCGGCTCTTTTGTAGGCGCTCGGCGAGGGAGCGCGTCAGAAAGGATTGTCCTTCTGATGCTTCTTCGGGTCTATCTCCCACCAGAATTTCTTGCTGAAATTCTTCGCTTTCTCGCAGACGCTCTTCAGGTAGTAGAGGTCCTTGGTCGGTATTCCTTCGAGGATGCGACCCATCCGCGGCATGGTGAGCATGGAAAGTTTCGCGTGCGCTCTCGAGGCGTTCAGATACGTCATGAAGTACCGCATCAGCTCGCCCCGCTCGGTCTTGCGGTTCTTCTCTTTGGCGACGCTCGGGAGAATGTCGCCGATGCGCTTCATAGCGGCAGTTCGATGACCTGGCTTCCGGTAGAGACGACGACGGACTGAGGAGACCAGGGCGCGATACCGGCGACCGCTCCCTTGAATATGGGAGCGATGAATTGCGGTTCGCGCGGGTCAGCCTCAAGCACGGATGCGAGCGAGCCCGCGACAAAAATAATAGCGTCCGTGCGGCCGGGGAATGCGAGCACAGAGCGGATAGGATCCTTTGCCGCGTAGAGGATAGTGGGCGCGCAGCCGCCCAACGGGTTCTCCGCAGATTTTTCAGGGCAGGAAAGGTATGCAGGCAGGGCGCAGGCGGGCGTTGTCGTGCCCTCCGCGATGATGCGCGAACCCGAGACATATACCATCGCGCATCCGTTCTCAATGACGAGCGGCTTCTGCTTGGTGGGCAGGACCGTGCTTCGCACGAGCGCGAATCCTTTCGCCTGATCGGCGCCGATGATGAGGCGTCGCTCCACTTTGCGCGGCACAAGAATCGGAGAAAGCGCCGTGTCTGCCGATGCTGCAATAGTGAACAGTTCATTCCACGGCTCCTGGTCCGGAGCGTCCACGATGATGGTGTGCGCGCCCGGGGTGAGCGAGAGCGAGACGTCGCCTCCATTCGGGCGAACGCGGCGGGTAGAGTCGATGTATACGGTCGACTTCTCCGGAAGCCCGGTCATCGAAAGAGTGCCGACGCGCACGATGCCACCTTGATCGAGGCGGTACCCGGCAAAGTACCCGGCTGCGCATCCGAGGATGACGATGATGACGAGGATGAGGAACCAGTAGGCCTTGAGGGCGGCGAGGAAGGATTTCATAGCGAAGGGAAGAGTACTAGGGAATGGAAGGCCGGGCTAGCCGCCTGCGGATTCTATCGAAGCCCCGATAGAGCGAAGACGAGCGACGAGGTCTTCGTATCCGCGATTGATGCTATACACGTTTTTAAGAACCGAGCGGCCTTCCGCGGCCAGCGCGCCGATGAGGAGGATGGTTGCGGGGCGAAGCGCAGGCGGGCAGGTGATGTCTGCCGCGCGCAGATGACTCGGGCCCGTGATATTGATGCGGTGGGGGTCGAGGAGCTGCGTCTCTGCGCCGAAGCGATCGAGCTCCGTGTAATACACTGCACGCTTCTCGTACACCCAGTCATGAATAAGGGTGGTGCCGTCTGCCTGTGTGGCGATGACGGCGAAGAACGGAAGGTTGTCGATATTGAGGCCCGGATAGGGGCGCGCGTGAATCTTCTCCGGGAACGCCTTCAATACCGACGGTTCTATATAGAGGTCAGAGAGCCTGGTGATGCCGTTTTCTGAAACGCCGCGGTCTTCAACGCGGAAGCGGAGCCCCATCTTCTCCAAGACAAGAAGCTCAGGCTCCAGGAATTCGATAGGCGCTCGCTCGATGCGAAGGGCAGAACGGGTAGCGACTGCCGACGCGATGAAGAACATGGCATCGGTCGGGTCTTCGCCGACTGAGTATGTGATGTCCATATCGATATCGCGCACGCCGTGCACGGTGATGGTGGTGGTGCCGATGCCGTCTATCCCGACGCCGAGTGCGCGGAGGAATCCGCAGATTTCCTGCACCTGATAGTTTGCGGACGCGTACTTGAGGACGCTCGTGCCGGGAATGCGTGCGGCGGCGAGAAGCGCGTTAATGGTCGCGGTATCGCTCGATTCATAGAACGTCACCTGCGCAGGCGCAAGGCCCTTGTGGGAGACCGGCCAGCGGTCGGTCTTGGCGTCAATTGAGATGCCGAACTTTTCAAGCGCCCAGAGATGCGGGCGCACGGAACGAAGCCCCAACGTGCAGCCGCCTGACTGGGGGAGGTAGAACGATTCAAAGTAATGCACCAAGGGGCCGATGAACATGAGGATGGAGCGGGTGCGCTCGGCGGCCTTGCGGTCCAGGTTGTCGAGCGACAATACCTTCGGGGGCGTGAGTGTCAGCGTATGGTCGTCCCAGACGGCTTCGACGCCGATAGAGGAAAGCACCTCTATAAGGCGATTCACTTCCTCGATCTTGGGAACATTCGTCAGCGTCGTCACTCCTTTATTAAGGAGCGACGCTGCCAAGAGGCTCACGGCGCCGTTCTTTGAGCGGTTGGTGAGGATGCTTCCGGAGAGGGTCTTGCCGCCCTCGACGATGAAACTCATGTCGTCCTTTGCCATTGGCGCATTCTAGCAGAAAAGGCAATCGCCGGCTCTCGGGGGAGAACCGGCGATCAATTCGCCGCGCTACGCGGCTTTCAGAAGCGATTGGACCGCCTCGAAGTGCTTGTCGGCGACCGGCGTTTTGGCGAAGAGCGAACGCTCAATCGCATGGACGGCGTCCATATCGAGCGTGCGCTCTTCGGCAGAGTCGACGTCGATTTCATCGTCAGGCGTCGTAAAGCGATAGTGCGTGAAGTCGGTGTCTTGAATGACGCTTCTCCACATGACGAGCGTCCCGCGGGTGGTTTCCGCGAGAAGCACGTAATGCTTGGTGCTTCCACCTCCCAGACGCGCGAGCGCGCGTTTTACGTTATTCATGGCTTTCCTGGCCTTTCCAGGATGCGCTAGCTGCATCCGTTCGTATTAATATAGTTTTGTCTAAATCTGTCAAGAAACGCGTTTTTGCACAGTTTTTGTGCTTCAGAGGGGTCGCGGTATGATGTGAAGGAAATGGCATTCTTTTCGCCGAAACTGGGCATCGACCTAGGCACCACCAACGTGCTCGTGTTCCTTCCCGGGAAGGGCGTCATATTAAATGAACCCTCGGTGGTCGCCGTCTCAACCGAAAACAATAAAGTGCTCGCCATCGGCGTCGAAGCAAAGAAGATGATCGGCCGCACCCCGGACTCAATCACCGCGTATCGTCCGATGAAAGACGGCGTTATAGCCGACTACCGCGTCACGGAAGCCATGCTCCGCTACTTCATGAGAAAAGCGCTCGGGAAGTGGAACTTCTTCAAGCCGACCGTGCTCGTCTCCGTGCCCGCCGGCGTAACCAGCACCGAGAAGCGCGCGGTCATCGAGGCTGCGGTGAAAGCGGGCGCCTCCGACGCATTCGTCGTCAAAGAGCCGATACTCGCAGCTATCGGCGCAGGTATCCCGATTCAGGAACCGTCCGGACGCATGATCGCGGATATCGGCGGCGGCACCATCGACGTCGCGGTGATTTCCTTGGGCGGCATCGTGGCGTCAACCTCGGTCAAGGTCGCCGGGAACGCGCTGGACCGCGCCATCATCGATTACATAAAGAAGCAGTACAACCTCTCGATAGGCGACAAGACCGCTGAAGAAATCAAAATCACCGTAGGTTCTGCGGTGCCGGTCTCCGAAGAACTCGTGATGCCGGTTAAGGGCCGCGACCTTGTCTCAGGGCTGCCGCGCACCGTCGAGCTTAAGACCAACGAGATAGTGCAGGCATGCCATCGCGAGCTGCGCGAGATGATGAATGCCATTCGCAAAGTGCTCCAGGAAACGCCGCCTGAGTTAGCGAGCGATATCATCGACAACGGCATCATCCTCACCGGCGGCTCTTCCCAGCTCCGCAATATGCCGGAACTCGTCTTCCGCCGCACAGGTGTAGAGGCGAAACTTGCGAACGACGCCTACTACTGCGTCGCGCGCGGCACGGGCGTGGCATTGAAGCATCTAGACACATACAAGAAGAGCATCATTTCAAAACGGTAGCGCTGCGCTCGCAAAACGATTCGGCAGAGCAGAAACCGCCCCAACCGGCGGTTTCTTAAGCTCTACGGTCAGGTTTTGGCATAGCGCTTCGCGCAGGGGATGCCAAAACACCCTGCCTGACCAGCGGCGCTACTCTGCCGAGTCGCTTTCCTCGCTTCGGTTTGAAATGCGTTAGAATTCTGACATGAGTCATCACGCCTTTTATGTGGCGGGCGATACGGAGGAGGGAATTCAAAGCGCGCTTGCGTTCGGCGAGCGCGTCCTCGGTCTTTCGCCGAGCGGGAATCCGGATGTCATCGTGCTTCGCTACGGGCTGTTTCCGGTTGAGGAAGCAAGAAAGATAACGGAGCTTGTGAGTCGCGTGCCGAGCAAGGGCGACCAGAAGCTTCTCATCGTCGCCGCTACGCGGCTTTTTCACGAGTCGCAGAACGCGCTCCTTAAAGTATTCGAGGAGCCCTCAGAAGGCAGCACCGTCGTGCTCATCGTGCCTTCTGAGGGAGTCATCATCCCGACGCTGCGCTCGCGGCTCCTCAAGCTCCCCGAAGATGGTGTGCGCGAGGAGGTGTCGGCTGACGTCGCCGCATTTCTTGCGGGCACGCAGAGTGAGCGGGAGAAGCTCATCGCGAAGCTCCTCGACAGAGCGAAGTCCGACAAAGCCGAAGAGAAGCAGGCGGCGAGAAGCCAGGCACTCCTGCTTGCCGGAGGACTCATGCGCGCTGCGTATACGCACAAGAGCGATCCGGACACCCTCGCGTTTCTGAAGGATCTCAATGCATTCATTCCCATACTCCACGAACGCTCCGCGCCGCTCAAGCCCATCTTCGAGCACCTCGTAATGACGATTCCTCGCGGCCTCGCCCGGTGATACACTGGAGCGACATGGCATACGATTTTTCAAAACTCAAAGCAGACATTACGGAAACAGGCGAGTGGCTCTCACGCGAATTCTCGACCATACGCACGGGCCGCGCTTCAGCAGCGCTCCTCGACGGCGTGAAGCCGGAAGCGTACGGGAACCGCACCCCGCTTCGCGAAATCGGCTCGGTGTCCGTCGAAGACGCGCGCACCATTCGCATCGTGCCGTGGGACAAGACGCTCGGAAAGGCGGTCGAGAAGGCGATAATCGAAGCCGACCTCGGCGTCTCGGTCGTCTCTGATGACCAAGGGCTCCGCGTCCTCTTTCCGGAACTGACCGCCGAGCGGCGCGAGATGCTGCAAAAAGCGGCGGGCGACAAGCTAGAGCAGGCGCGCGTCACGCTTCGCGGCCATCGCACTGACGCGCTCAAAGCGCTTGATGCGGCGGAGAAAGAGGGCGGCATGGGCGAGGACGAAGTGAAGCGGCTGAAGGATGAAGTGCAAAAACTCATCGATGCAGGCAACGCATCGCTCGATGCCGCACTTAAGAAGAAGCAGGAGGAAATCGCAAGCTAGCGCTCCATGCACGACCACGAAGCCCTGAACGAAGAGCACGAGGCGCCCGCAGCGCTCGATCCGCACACGCACTACGAAGGACGCATCGTGGACGTGCCCGCTGAGCTTACGCCGGGAGCAGAATTGCGCATCTGGCAGGAAGGGATGGGCTCTTCGCATGAGACGGTCGTGACCGCCTCTATCGGCGAGACGGTCGAGTTCCGGTTCGGTCATGATCAGGACCCGAATCCGCTTCATCGCCGCGTCGAGCATTTGGAGCAGATTACGATGGAAGTGTGGCTCCAGCATAAGGGCGAGATGCCGTGGTTCGAGAATTCCGCGCTGTACCGCGCGGTGATGAGCGACGGATCAGTCGCCTATATCGAAAAGCTTCCGCCGGGCGAGCGCATCAGCGAACGCCGCGACGCGGCGAAGCAGAATCCGCCTTCATGAGCATTGTTATTTTCATACTCGTTCTCGTCGCGCTCATCGTCGTGCACGAGCTCGGCCACTTCTTCGCTGCAAAATGGGCCGGCATGCGCGTCGACGAGTTCGGCATCGGGTACCCGCCGAAAGCGTGGACCTACTGGCGGCATAACGGCACCGACTACACGCTGAACTGGCTTCCGTTCGGCGGATTCGTGAAGATATTCGGCGAGGACGAGAGCGCAGCGGGAGCGGCGCCTGCCACGGATTCCTTCGCCGCAAAGCCCAAGTACGTCCAGGCCCTCGTGCTGCTCGCCGGCATCCTTATGAACCTTGCGTTCGCCTGGGCGCTTCTCTCGTTCACGCTCGCAATCGGCCTGCCGCGCGGCCTTACCGATGCGGAAATTCCGCTCGCCCCTGATGCCGCGCTTGCGGTGGCGCGCGTCGTCGAGGGCTCGCCGGCCGGGGATGCGGGACTCAAGGAAGGGGACCTCATACAAAAAGCGAGGTATAAGGATGCGGTTTTCACGGGCGCAAGCGCGGACGCATTCACGGCATTCATCGCCGAGAGCGATGGCGAGCCGGTCGGCATCGACGTGCTGCGGGGAAGCGAGGTTATCACGCTTACCGCACAGCCGGAAAAGCTCGTGGTGCCCACTGATCCCGACCGCCTAGCGCTCGGCATCGCGATAGGCGCGTTCGGCACACTCAAGACGCCCTGGTGGCAGGCGCCTATCGAAGGCGCCGTCATAACGGCGAATGCGACCGAGCAGGTCGCGCTCGGCCTCATGCATTTCTTCGGCGGCCTATTCACGTTTAGCGCGGACCTTTCGCAGGTCTCAGGGCCTATCGGTATCGCAGGCGCCGTGGGCACCGCGTCCGACACGAGCATTGCAGCGCTCCTTTCTCTGATGGCGCTCATATCGATAAACCTCGCGCTCATCAATATCATTCCGGTGCCTGCCTTGGACGGCGGACGTCTTTTGTTCGTCATCATCGAATCCGTAACCCGCAAACCAATACCATCGGGCGTCGCGAACGCGCTCAATACCGGCGGCTTCGCGCTCCTTATCCTCCTCATGCTCGTCGTTACGGCCTCAGACCTCTGGAAAGCTTTTACGTAATACTTGACAAAGTGGTATTTATAGGTATATAATATATATCGGCATAGTGCCTTGATTGGGGTAAAACCTATGAAAAAAGTTGCTTCCTTGGCTGTCGCGTTCGCTCTGATGGCGGCGCAGGCACTCGCGGCTACGTCTCCGGCTCCGCTCGAGACTGCTCCTATCGAAGAACGGCAAACATGGTGCGGCACGTACGTTGAACAGGTGATGGCGGCGCGCGATACCTCAGGCCTTGAAGCCTGGGAAATCGATGCCTCCTACCGGAACGACTACGCTGACTGCGTCGACGACCCGCCGGGCTACGAAAGAGCGCATCCGCTCCCGCTGTCATCCTCAGCGCGATAGTCAGAACAGCTTTAAGACGCGTCTCGAAAGGGGCGCGTCTTTGCTTTGCCCCCCAGGGGCGCCCTGGGCTATACTGTCCGGGTAATGCGGCAAAGCAAGCTTTTTACCAAGACGCGCCGGGAGGCGCCGTCTGATGAGACCGCGAAGAACGCGCAGCTTCTCATCCGCGCGGGCTACGTCCATAAGGAGATGGCCGGCGTGTATTCATATCTCCCGCTAGGAGGCCGCGTCCTCAAGAACATAGAGGATATCGTGCGTGAGGAGATGGATGCCATAGGCGGACAGGAAATCCGCATGGCGACGCTCCATCCATCCGAACCATGGAAAAAGACCGGCGCGTGGGATACGGTCGACGTGCTCTTTAAGATTCAGAGTCGCACGGAAAAAGAATATGCGCTCGGCCAGAGCGAGGAAGAAATCGTCACGCCTATCGCTCAGGAATACGCGATGAGCTATCGCGACCTTCCGTTCGCGCCCTACCAGATAGGTCAGAAGTATCGTGATGAGCTTCGCGCAAAAAGCGGTATCATGCGCGGCCGCGAGTTCACCATGAAGGACATGTACAGCTTCCATGCGACGCAGGAAGACTTTGATGCTTTCTACGCCGTTGCCAAAGAAGCCTATATAAAGGTATATGCGCGCGCCGGTCTCACGGCGAAAGTGACGGAAGCATCCGGCGGCAATTTCACGGAAAAACTCTCTTATGAGTTCATGGTGCTCACCGATGCGGGCGAGGACGACATTCTGTATTGCGATACGTGCACGCACTGCGCGAACGTGGAGGTCGCAAAGCAAAAAGAAGGCGATACCTGCGAGAAATGCGGGAAGGGCACGATGAAGCGTGCGAAAGCTGCTGAAGTGGGCAATGTGTTCGACCTTGGCCAGAAATATGCGCGCGATTTCGGGTATACCTTTACGGCAGCAGACGGCTCCTCTCAAATGCCCATCATGGGCTGCTACGGTATTGGCATCACGAGGCTTATGGGTGTGGTCGTCGAGACCCTTTCAGACGATAAAGGCATCGTATGGCCCGAGTCGGTTGCGCCGTTCCGCTTCCATCTGTTGAACTTGCTACCAAACGACGCCGCATCGACTGAGTTTGCTGACGCCTTGTATGCGGATCTGGGGAAAAAGAACGAAGTGCTCTACGACGACCGCGATGCGCGCGCCGGAGAAAAGTTCGCGGACGCGGACCTCATCGGCATTCCGTGGCGCGTGAATGTGGGGAAGGAGACTGCCGCGTCAGGCATGGTCGAGCTCGTCAACCGCGCAACCGGCGACATGAAGAAAATATCCCGCGAGGAACTCCTCGCTCTCTGATATGGCCGCCGCAAAAGAAAAGAAGATATCGAAGAACTCCTTGTTTTCGACCGACATAGGAATCGATCT
>CAYWQN010000015.1:0-22663 GCA_964460875.1 uncultured Candidatus Saccharibacteria bacterium
CACTTCACTCCCTCGCTCGACCATAGACCAGCGGCCTTTGAAGCCGTGAACCTTGGTTCGATTCCAAGTCTCCCGTCATATAAAAGAGTCGCCCTTCCTTTCAGAAGGGCGACAAAAAATGTGCTAGACGTACAGTGCAAGAAGTTCTTTGAACGAGTGTTCTTCAAAGACTATTTCTTCTAGTTCTGCTTCTTCGTGAGGTGGTGGTAACGCAGTAATGATTACCGTATCGGGCTTCACGAGCGGAGAATGCTGCATGAACGCACGACAGTGCTGGCAGGGACGAAGCGTCGGCGGCGTTTTGCCGCGCTCATCCTCTTGTGTGTTGCCGACGACGATAATACCGAGTGCATCGGTATACCCAAGCGAGGCGGCACTATCAAGCGCAACCGGCTCGGCGCAGATGTTCCGACTTTCCTGGCTTGCTTTCGAGTTCAGGCCATAGAACGCACGAAATCTGCCACCGTCTATTGCAAGATCTTCACGGTAGGCAAAGACTGCGCATCCTACACAGAAGTGTCGGTAGGACCGTGCACGAGCGCGGGAACGCACTGCCTGCCAATAGAGGGCATACATTGCGCCGTGAAAGCGCGCGAGCTGTTCCTCTCGCCTGATGGGACGGTGAGGATCAAACTGTCGTAGTGCTTCTTGTTGGTCGGCAGAAGTGCCGAACAGGGATCTTCTCAATGACGAGAACATGCATTCACCTCCTTTCAGAAGGTTCTATGATCCAGCACCACCTTCTCGTAATCGTGACGCAAAGTCAAAGCATGCTATGGTAGGCGGAAGGTCGTTTCTATCCGCCCCTAATCGAAACCACTATGGATGACGTAACTAACGCCCCTATGGGCGATGAGGTCGTAGCCCCAGAGGCTCCGGCAGCAGAACCTGCAGCGGAGGAAACGGAAGCTGCATAAGCTTTTGAAAGAAATGAGCCGGCTTTGAGCCGGTTTTTTCTTTCCCATTTGAACACAGTATGAAGAAAGTAGTACTATGTCTTCATGAATCCTGAACATAGCGTGCGACGTGACGCATGGGGCCTCTGGGATAAAGAACTATTTGGAACCCTCGAAGGTAAGACGGACTGGGAAACGGTCGCGGTCGAAGCAGTACTACCTCCTGACAACACTTCGGTAGAGGTGCCCGACACGACGTTATTTTCAGAAGAGATGGAGAAAGAAGAAGAACGCACAGGACGCCTTCTCTCAATTATGAAAGCACTTGGCGAAAACAAGAGGCTTCTTCACTACGTTACCGAAGCAGTAGCCGCGCGTTCAAAGGATGCTTCTGCAGCGTCTCTTGAGCCGGCTCTTGCCAACATTTCTTCAAACAAAGAGGCGTTCCGCTATGCGCGTCTCATCGAGGGCGCGCTTGGTGCTGGGGCGATGCGTAAGATTGCCCCTATTGCGGGAAACGCTGAAGCTGCGAGCGATATAGAGAAAACACTGAAGCGTGACTTCAAGGCAGCGACCTTTGAAGGGAAGGTCGAAGACGGTTACTTTACGAACATAAAAGCAGACTACGGCATTGAGTGGAGCGTAGAAAAAGCGGGGCGCGATGCGTTTCAAAACTTTTATGATGCTAACAAAAAATCGCTCGCAGAAGTCACTTCAACGGTAGAAACCATAGGAACAGGAGAGGCAGCAGTATGTCGTGTACTCCTTTCCGCCAAGCAGACCTATGACTGGAGGATGTTGGTTTCCGTAGGAGCAAGTAGTAAGCAGGAGTCGGATAGCGATGTTGGTGGGTTCGGAGAAGGTGCAAAGATGCTCGCGCTCGTGCTGCTCCGGGATCATGGCGCTCAGTCGGTGAAATATGCTTCCGGTGACTGGCAAGTCGAGTTCTATATCGATACGCTACCGGAAGGGTCCTCTTCTAAGGCAGACGCTCAGGGTCTCTGGATGCGTAAGCGCACTGTTACGAAGCCGATTGCGGGGAATGCACTCGAAATAGTATTTCCTTCGGCTAAGGAAAAAACTGCTCGTGAGTTACTTAAAACGCGCGAACTCTTTTTGAGCAAAGAAAACCCTGATATGAAAGATGCAACGTTTAATAACCAAGTGGGTGGATTCAAGATCATCTTTCCAAGTCCGGAGTTCTATAAGCGTCATGGAAAATTGTTTGCTCCCGCAGGTCATCTTTACGCAGTAGGACAACGCACTCATGTCCGTCTCAGGGACCGTTGGGACAACGTTGACTACTTACATGTGTGGACGTGGAAGAAAACTCTTCCTAAAGACCGAGACCGTGGTGTGGTCTCCACAGGCGACTTGAAAGAAAAAATCATTGCTCCTATTGCTGAATCGATGACGCTCGATGAAGCGGAGAAAGTGGTCTTTGATTTTGAACCGCTATGGGATAAGTTTGCGGTGTTATCGGTGGGTGGTAGAGACATGCTCTATCTTCTTTGTAAACGACTTCAGGAGGCAGGGAAGAAACTATCTTTCGAACGAAAGTACATTGCCGATGATATTCGCTTCAACGACCCCATAGGAAAAGAAAAGAAAGAAACACTACAGAAAGCAGGATATGTCGTCTTTTGCGATGGCTTTCTCTCAATGGTAGGTATGCCTACGGCAGAAGAACGGTATGCAGAATTAACTGCAGGAGAAGAATCAGCTGCAGCGTAATAGGGAGCGCGAAGGATTCATTGGCATTATCACGAAAGGAAGAATGACGCGCATCGACTACAATAAAGCCGCTATCATGATGGCGCTTACGCATCTCGAGTTCTCTGAATATTTCTAATATGAAAGTCCTCGTCGCCACGAATAATGCAGCAAAACTTGAGCGATACCGAAAACTCCTTCGTGGCACTTCCGTAGAACTTCTCTCTCCTCACGAACTTGGTATTGAGAGCGTTGACGTAGAAGAAACGGGGAAGACACTTGCGGAGAACGCGCTCCTCAAAGTGCGCGCTTACAAAGGGAGCACCGGTCTGCCTATTTTAGGAAACGATACCGGCATATTTGTCGTCGGAGAGGGATTGGTGACGGCTCCGAAGCGCATCGCGCTCGACGGCGTAGATGAGAAGACTCTGACGAAAAATGAAATTGCCGAACGTATGCTTGCGTACTGGAAAGGCATTGCAGCAAAGAACGGCGGCGCGGTGGATGCCGAATACCTCGAAACATTCGCGCTTCTCCTCCCAGACGGCACCGAACGCACAGCGGACTCCAAGCGCGAGATGATTCTCACTGATACGGAATTCGGCATCCCGCATGAGTCTTTTCCGCTTCGCTCCCTGTATCTTTCAAAGGTGACGGGGAAGCCCGCAATCACTCATACGCTTGAGGAAGACGATCTCGAGCTTGCACCGGTTCTCGAGGCGCTTCTTTCCCTGCTGGTATAGTCTCCGTATGAGCGATGAGCAGAACAGGACTGTTTCTTGCCGGAGGAACCACGGCACAAATGTCGAGCGAGCCGCAGGCGAACTCGCCTTCCGGCCGTCGGTATACGGCGTTATCGTCAAAGATGGTGCGGTGCTCCTGCTGCCGCAATGGGACGGCTACGACTTTCCGGGAGGCGGGATCGATAAGGGCGAGCGCATAGCAGAAGCGCTCGTACGCGAAGTGAAGGAAGAGACGGGCATGAGCGTGGAGCCCGGAACGCTGCTCCAGGTAGCGGATGATTTTTTCATGCCCTCAGACGAGAGTCGTTCGCCCATGCATTCAATCCTCATGTACTACGAATGCGCCATTACCGGTGGGGAATTGTCGACCGCGGGTTTTACCAAGTTCGAAAAAACCATCGCGAAGCTTGCAGAATGGGTTCCGCTCGAAAAAGCGCTTACGCTGAAGTTTTATAATCCTGTCGATAGTCCGGCAGTCATACGTAAGGCCGCCGGTCTATGATCCTCGGTGTCTCATTCGTTCACTGGCTGGTGCTCCTCTCAGCCGCCATAAGCCTTTCTGGGTCGTTCGCCTACATTCGCGACATGTTCCGGAAGAAATCGGCCCCGAACCTCGTCACCTGGGGCTTGTGGGCATTCGCGCCCTTGATTGCGACCGGAGCCGCCCTTTCCGCCCATGCCGACGGCTGGTCGACGGTGCGCATTTTCATGTCGGGATTCGGCCCTTTGCTTGTGTTCGTATTCGCCTTTATCACCGGTCAGAGCAATTGGAAGATATCGCGATTCGACATCCTGTGCGGAGCGTTCTCGCTTATCGCCATCGCTCTCTGGCTTCTTGCGGATTCTCCGGTGTCTGCAATTCTTTTCGCGGCGATAGCCGACCTGTTGGCCACCTTGCCGACGGTCATCAAGGCATGGAAGTACCCCGAGACCGAAACGCTGTACTCCTACGTCGTCGGCCTCTTTACGGCGCTCTTGGTGATACCGGCCATACCCGTTTGGAACATCGAGAATGCTGCCTTCCAGGTGTATCTCCTCGCCGCCAATATGGCGCTTTGCTTTGCCGTTGTTCGCGGTACAATCGCTCGAAAGAATCGCGTCCTATGACCAAAGCAATCTTGTTCGACCTCGACGGCATCGTGATGATCGGCCGCACCAAATACTTCAGCCACAGGTACTCTGAAGAACATAATGTGCCGCAAGAATTGGTAAACGAATTTTTTCTCGAAAGTTTTAAGAAATGCACGTTCGGCACCTGCGATTTGAAAGAAGAGCTCGCGCCTTTTCTGCCGCGATGGAACTGGAAGGACTCCGTCGAATCGTTCATGGAGTATTGGTTCAAAACGGAGAGCACCGTGGACGCCGAAGTCCTCGCGATGATTGATACGCTTCGGGCACAGAAAGTGAAGTGCTATATAGCGACGCGCCAGGAAAAATACCGCTTGCAATACCTCCTCGACGAAGTGGGCCTCGCGTCGCATTTCGACGGCGTGTTCTGCACCTGCGACATAGGCTACGACAAGAGCCAGCCTGAATTCTGGCAGAAGGTGCTCGCCGACCTTCCGTATGCTCCCGGCGAGATTGCGTTCTTCGACGATAAGCAGGTGAATGTGGATGCCGCGAGCGCGTTCGGCATTTCCGCGCACTTCTATGACACCATAGATGTATTGCGCCGCGAGACAGCCTCCTTATACTAGGAACATTACTATGGAAGAGAAGCTCGACCAGATGCTCGCAACCTTGGAAGCCATACGCGCGCAGGGAACCGATTGGAAGCGAGGCCTCATGATGGGAGTCTTGCAGGGCGTAGGCGTCATCATCGGCAGTATTATTGCGCTCGCGCTTCTCGGCTGGGTCCTCGGCTTCCTCGGCGTCATTCCCGGGTTCGATCGCTTCGAAAGCTATTTGAATACGGTCGTGAACGATTACGAGCACCGCCGGTAAGGTATGCGCACGGGTGTCGACTATCCCGGCGTTACCTTGTGCTTCTTCTGTCATGACGGGAATGGCGAATTCGTGCTCTCGAAGCGCGGAGAGAATTGCCGGGACGAACAGGGGGCCTGGGACTTCGGGGGCGGAGGCCTTGATGTGCATGACGGCATTGAGGAGACGCTCCGCAAAGAGATACGCGAAGAGCTCGGCGCGGATGTCATCGAGTACGAATTCCTCGGGTATCGCGATGTGCATCGGGAGAACGGAGGCGAAAAGACGCACTGGGTCGCGCTCGACTTCAAGGTTCGCGTCGACCGCGCGCAGGTCAAAAATGGTGAGCCCCACAAGTTCGACGAGATAGGCTGGTTCACCCTCGACAATCTGCCGAGCCCCGTCCACTCGCAGCTTCCGAACGAGCTCGCCCGCTACCGCGACCGGCTCGCCTGAAGAGGCGGTATACTTTCCGGGAGCTTATACGTCATCAATACAGTATGAATACCAATGCAATTATCGGTCTTGTTGTCGCGGTTATCGTCATAGGCGGCGGCGCCTGGTACGTTTCAAGTCATACGGGCGCTCCCGGGACGGGCGCCGAGGTGCAGGGAATGGGCGAACAGAAAGCCGAATCGGGGACGCTCTCTTTCAAGGAGCTCATGCTCATGGGCGGCTCGCGCAAATGCGACGTTTCCGTCACGACGCCTGAGGCGCCGGCGACCGGCACGGTATATGTGTCCGGCGGCAACGTGCGCTCCGATATTGTCACGAAGCCAAAAGCGATGAACGGCGCCGCTGTATCCGCACACATGATAAGGAGCGGCGACTACCTCTATTCGTGGACGGACCTGATTGCTCAGGGAGTAAAAGTGAAGATCGATGCGGCCGAAAGCGCGGGCAAGAATGCAGGCTACGACGCCAATGCCGAAGTGCAGTACTCATGCGCGGCATGGATAGCGGATGAATCCATGTTCGCCGTCCCGTCGAACATAACGTTCATGGATTTCTCAGCGGCAGCTTCCGGACAGATGCCTGCCGGGTACCCGAAGCCGTAAGGGCGCGGCACATAAAAGAATCCGGGCGGGAGCGCAGCTGCGCTCCCGCCCGTTTTCGTCATGAGTCCCAGCCCTTTCGCATGAAATAGCCGTAATACATGACCAGTTCTCCAGCGTTATTGATGCGGGTGAATCGCACCAGCACCAGCCGGTAGTCGGCGCTCCGCCATTGGTCCAGTTCCGTCACCATTACGGAAGAATCCACTTCAAACGGCGCGAGCGGGAAGCAGGTGTTCGCACGCATCGCGGTAAACAAGAAGGACGCGAACGGATAGTAGCCGGTCTCCTGCTGCGGGATGAAGTAGTAGCTCCCGAGATAACGGGCCGCGGTCTCGTTGTTGCAGACGATGCCGATGTATTCCTGCGTGGGAAGCTGCAGGGGATCGATAGTCTGCGCACGAGACGGGCCTGGCACGAGGAATAGGGCGATAGCCATCAAGAATGCACGCATGGTTCACTCCAGGGTGCTCACTGCCGGATTGCAGCTTGGGACTAGTATGCTCCTGCGCCGCTTTCAAAGCTTGAGCTATCCACAGCGCATTTGACGGATGCCGAGCGCCCTCTATACTAGGGCTTTAATGGCATCCGATAGAGCGCGCGACGACATCTCCCTGGCGGGAGTATTTTTTTATCCCGCGCTATGAAGCTCTATCTCGAGGACGGCTCAGTGTTTGAGGGAGAAAGCTTCGGCGCGCCCGTGAGCGCGACGGGCGAGGCGGTATTCACGACCGGCATGGTGGGATACGTCGAAAGCCTGTCGGATCCGTCCTATACCGGCCAGATTCTCGTATGCACCTATCCCTTGGTCGGCAATTACGGGGTCCCGGATGAGAAATTCTGGGAATCAAAAAAGATTCACGCGGCCGGACTGGTTGTCTCAGAGTACTCGGAAGCGTTTTCGCACGCCTCTGCGAAACAGTCGCTCTCGGCATGGCTGAAGTCGAGCGGCGTGCCGGCGATAACGGGCGTCGACACGCGCGCCATCACGAAGCGTCTGCGCGAGGAGGGCGTCATGCTCGGGCAGCTTTCCTACAGCGGGAAGAAAGGGAAGTTCGTCGACCCGAATACGGAGAACCTCGTCGCGAAGGTATCCATCGAAAAGCGCACCGTTACAGGAAGCGGCGACACCACCATCGTGCTCGTCGATTGCGGCGCGAAGGAGAATATCGCGCGATACCTCGCGCGTCCGGGCATACGGCTCGTCCGCGTGCCGTGGGATTACGACTTCACCGAAGAAGCGTATGACGGCGTCGTGTTTTCAAACGGGCCGGGCGACCCGAGCGTCTGCGGAGCCGCGGTAGCGAACGTAAAAAAAGCGTTCCAAAAGGACGCGCCCATGCTCGGCATATGCCTCGGCACCCAGCTCATGGCGCTCGCAGCCGGCGCCTCCACCTACAAGCTCAAGTACGGCCATCGTTCGCAGAATCAGCCGTGCACCATACATACCAAAGACAAGCGCACGTATATCACGAGCCAGAATCACGGCTACGCGGTCGATCCCGCCACGCTCCCGGCGGACTGGAAGGTCTGGTTCACGAACGCGAACGACGGGAGCGTCGAAGGCATACGGCACGCGACGAAGAAATGGCGCGCGGTGCAGTTTCATCCGGAGGCCGCGCCCGGCCCCACCGATACGCAGTGGCTCTTCGATGATTTCCTCGCGGACGTCGCTAAAGCGAAAAAGATATGATCAAGCCTAAGAAAATCTTGCTGCTCGGTTCAGGAGGTCTCCGTATCGGCCAGGCCGGCGAGTTCGACTACTCGGGGAGTCAGGCGATAAAGGCATTCAAGGAAGAGGGAATACAAGTCGTGCTCATGAATCCGAACATCGCAACGGTGCAGACCGATAAGGGGCTTGCGGACGAGGTGTACTTCCTGCCGCTTACGCTCGAATACGCAACTGAGGTCATCAAGCGGGAGAAGCCGGATGCCATATCGCTTTCGTTCGGCGGACAGACCGCGCTCAATCTCGGGCTTCTTCTCGAGGAAAAGGGCGTCTTGAAGAAATACGGGGTGTCCGTGCTCGGGACGCCGGTCTCGGCCATTCGCGACACGGAAGATCGCGACCTGTTCAAGAACCGGCTCGCAGAAATCGGCGTGAAGACCGCGCGCTCGTTTGCGGTGACGACGGTCGCCGATGCGCTTACAGCGGCGCAGACGCTTGGCTATCCCATCATGGCTCGCTCAGGCTTCGCACTCGGCGGGGAAGGTTCGGGGCTCGTGCGTACCAAGGAGGCGCTCGCCGAAAAGCTCTCCGAAGTCTTTCATACGAACGCGCAGGTGCTTATCGAGGAATACCTCGAAGGCTGGAAAGAAGTCGAATACGAGGTGGTGCGCGACGGAGCCGACAACTGCATCACGGTCTGCAATATGGAGAACCTCGACCCGATGGGCGTGCATACGGGCGAGAGCATCGTGGTCGCCCCGTCGCAGACTCTCACAAACGCCGAATACCACATGCTCCGCGAGGTCGCGATACGAACCATCCGCCACATCGGCATCGTCGGCGAATGCAATATCCAGTACGCGCTCCACCCGAAGTCGGGAGACTACCGGGTCATAGAGGTTAACGCGCGCCTCTCACGCTCATCTGCGCTCGCATCAAAGGCGACCGGCTACCCTCTCGCGTTCGTCGCCGCAAAAATCGCGCTCGGCCACACGCTCCCGTCCCTGCCGAATTCCGTCACCAAAGTGACGAACGCGTGCTTTGAGCCGGCGCTGGACTACCTCGTCATCAAGATGCCGCGGTGGGACCTGAATAAGTTCGAGAATTCCAACAAGCAGATAGGCACGGAGATGAAATCGGTGGGCGAAGTGATGGCCATCGGCCGCTCTTTCGAAGAAGTATTCCAGAAGGGGCTGCGCATGCTCGCCATAGGCGCGGACGGCTTCACTGCCCACAAGAGCGCGAACTTCAAGATCGAGGACTACATGAAGGAAATCAAGACGCCGACCACGACCCGCGTCTTCGCGCTCGCGGAAGCGCTCCGCGCGGGCGTATCCGTCGAAAAGATCCAGGCAGCTTCGGGCATTACGCCGTGGTTCCTGGAGAAGATGAAGAACATCATCGTAGAGGAGCGTAGCCTGAAGCGTCGTCCGCTCACCAAGGCTGCGCTCGTGAAGGCGAAGCGCCTCGGATTCTCGGACAAGCAGCTCGCTGCCATCAAGAAGACGACGGAAGAGAAAGTCCGCGCGCAGCGGCTCCGGCTTAACGTGCGTCCGGTCGCAAAGCAGATAGACACGCTGGCCGGAGAATTCCCCGCGCAGACGAACTATCTTTATCTGACGTATCACGGGACCGAAAACGACGTGGCGCCGAGCAAAAAAAGCATCATGGTGCTCGGCTCAGGGCCGTATTGCATCGGGTCGTCGGTAGAGTTCGACTGGTCGAGCGTGCAGGCGCTCTCAACGCTCCGCCGCGAAGGCCGCCAGACCATCATGGTGAATTACAATCCGGAAACCGTCTCTACCGACTACGACATGTCGGACCGTCTCTATTTCGAAGAGCTTTCCTTGGAGCGCGTCCTCGACATTCATGACTTTGAACATCCAGCCGGAACCATCGTTTCGACCGGCGGCCAGATACCGAACAACCTTGCGCTACCGCTCTCAGAACATGGTGTAAAGGTGCTCGGCACTTCGCCTAAAGACATAAACCGCGCGGAAGACCGGCACGTCTTCTCTGCGCTTCTTGATAAGCTTGATGTCGACCAGCCGGCATGGGTCGAGCTTGGAAGCTTGAAGCAGGCGGCAGCGGCTGCGGCGAGGCTTGGGTACCCGGTCCTCATTCGCCCCTCATTCGTGCTTTCAGGCGCCGCGATGTCGGTCGCATTTGACGAAGAGTCCTTGGTCAAATTCCTGAAGCGCGCCACGGCGGTCTCGAACGATCACCCGGTGGTCATCTCGAAATTCATCGAAAACGCGCGCGAGATAGAGATAGACGGCGTTGCGCAGGGCGGCGAGCTCGCGCTCTATGCCATCACCGAGCACGTGGAGAATGCGGGCACGCATTCGGGAGACGCCACCGTCGTGACGCCGCCGCAGCGAACCTATCTTGAGACCATACGGCGCGCAAAGGACATAACCAAGAAAATTCTCAAAGAGCTTAAGATAACCGGGCCGTTCAACATCCAGTTCCTTGCGAAGGACAACAACATCCAGGTCATCGAATGCAATGTGCGCGCATCCCGTTCCTTCCCATTCGTGTCCAAAGTAGCCGGCCATAACTTCATCGAGGTCGCGACGCGGGCGCTCCTCGGCCAGAACGTCAAAACGGGGTACCAGACTCTTGAGCTCGACTATGTTGCGGTGAAGTCTCCGCAATTTTCCCATGCGCGCATCAAGGGCGCCGATCCCTTGCTCTACGTAGAGATGGCGTCGACCGGGGAAGTGGCATGCTTCGGCGACTCTTATCATGAGGCGCTCTTGAAATCGATGCTTTCTGCCGGATTCCGCCTGCCGAAAAAAAACATCCTCGTGTCCTTGGGCGGCGACGAGAATAAGGTGAAGCTCCTGCCGGCTTTGACCGAGCTTGCCGGCCTCGGCTTCACGTTGTTTGCGTCCGAAGGAACGACTGAATTCCTGCGCGAGAACGGCATCGCGTGCTCGATGGTGCATAAGATAACGGCCAAGAAGGAGCCGAACATTCTTTCCTTGATAGAACACGGGAACATAGACCTCATCATCAATATCCCGACGCGCCCTTTGGCGCGCGAGAATGCCGACGGCTTCGTCATTCGCCGCAAAGCAGTCGACCTGAACATCCCGCTCATCACCAACCGTCAGCTCGCTGAAGCGTTCATAACGGCGCTCGCGGAGACAGGAGGAAAGACCCTTCCTGCAAAGCCCTGGAGCGCATACCGCCCGCCTTCGAACTAGCGCACCTTCACGCTCCAGCCATTATTGAATCCGGTATACTGTTCTGATACTAGCGGCTAACGCATATACCTATGAATGCCAAGACTCTATGGATTATCGTTGCGGTCATCATTCTGGCAGGGCTCGGCTGGTGGTGGTATTCGACGACTACGCAGACCCCTCCTCCGCAAGCAGCGGAAGAGACCGGTACCGTCGCAGGGACCGAATTTGCAGACAACTCCAAGGATGGCGCTCCGGCTGCGCCGCCGGTATCGGCTTTCACTGTCCGCTATACCGACCAGGGCTTCTCTCCGTCGTCTATGACCGTGCCGCTCGGCACAACGGTCACGTTCGTGAACCAGAGCAGCGGCGAGATGTGGATCGCTTCGGACGAGCATCCTTCGCACACGAGCTACGACGGCTCGAACAAGGATACGCACTGCGCGGCAGGCTACACGGGCGTGAAGCCGCTCGATGAATGCAGCACCGGCACCACCTTCTCCTTCACGTTCACGAAGGCGGGCACCTGGGGCTTCCACAACCATCGCAACGACGATGCGCACGGAACGATAATCGTCACCAACTAAACGCATTCATATGCACTTCAAGGGCACAGCGGATTTCCTTGTGCGGCTCGGCGTCGCGTTCGCGTTCCTGTTCCCGCCGGCGAACGCGCTCCTCGATCCGTATTCCTGGGTCGGCTATTTCCCGCCATTCGTGCACGGCTGGCTTCCTGACATGGTGATGCTGCATGCGTTCGGCCTCGTGGAGGTCGTCATAGGCCTCTGGATACTCTCGGGGCGGCGCATCTTCATCCCGTCCGTAGCGGCAGTAGTGATGCTCCTTGCCATCGTCGCGTTCAATCTCGGAGACTTCCAGATACTCTTCCGCGATGTTTCGATTGCGCTCGCAGCGCTCGCGCTTGCGATACAGAATCGTCCAAGAACGGCTGCATGACGCTCCAAGTCGGCGTTAAGGCGCTGCTGCGAAACGCTGAGGGCAAAATTCTCTTGCTGAAACGCTCCGCGCGCTACGGCGTCGTCGCAGGCTCGTGGGACATCCCGGGCGGACGCATAGACCCTGGCAGCACGCTGCTCAAAAATCTTGCGCGGGAAGTTCGGGAAGAGACCGGGCTCGCGCTAACGTCCGCGCCGAAGCTCGTGGCGGCCCAGGATCTGATGCCCAAGGGAGACGCGCCTCAGCATATTGTCCGCCTCACCTATATCGCTGCCATAGAAGGCGAACCGGTACTGGACGGCAAAGAGCATACCGAGCATCGCTGGGTTTCGTTCAATGAACTTTCTTCTATCGAAAACTTGGACCGGTATCTTGCGGAACTTGTATCGAACGGGGTGATAACCGCTGATTCTTGGAATTAGCTGCTCTCAAGTACAATAACGGCTCAATGACACAGAATGACGCGCTGAACATACTGAAGACCGGCGCGAATGCGTTTCTTACCGGCGAGCCGGGAAGCGGAAAGACGCATACGGTGAACGCGTATATCGCGTGGCTGCGCTCTCATGGGGTGGAGCCGGCCATTACTGCGTCGACCGGCATCGCGGCGACCCACGTGGGCGGCATGACCATACATGCATGGAGCGGCATCGGCATTCGAGACTACCTCTCGGCCGTCGATCTTGATGCGATTTCCTCCAAGGAACACGTGGTGCGGCGCCTCCAGAAGACCTCGGTGCTTATCATAGACGAGGTTTCGATGCTTTCAGGCGAAGTGCTCACGATGGTAGATCAAGTGCTTCGCGAAGTGCGCCACAGCGAGCGAGCGTTCGGCGGCATGCAGGTCATACTCGTCGGCGACTTCTTTCAGCTGCCGCCGGTTTCAAAAGCTGGCCGCGAGGCGTCGTTCGCGTTCCAGTCAAACGCGTGGAAATCGTTGAACCCCATTCCGCTCTATCTCGAAGAGCAGCATCGCCAGGAAGACAAGAAGTTCGGCGGCATTCTGGCAAGCATCCGGAGCGGTACCTTCGATCATACGGACATGTCGCACCTGTCTTCGCGCCAGGTAGAGCCTGAGGACGCAGGCGACATTCCGCGCCTCTACACGCACAATGCCGATGTAGACCGCATAAACGCCGAGAAGCTCGCCAGCATCCCGGGCGGCGGCAAGGCGTTTCTTATGGAGACGGGCGGCGCCCCTGCCATCATCGAATCCCTGAAGCGCGGCTGTCTGTCGCCAGAACGGCTTGATCTCAAGGTCGGCGCCGTGGTGATGTTCACAAAGAATAATCCGCTTGCCGGGTATGTGAACGGCACCTTGGGCGTCGTGACGGGATTTGAGGCGGGTACCGGATATCCCGTCGTCGAGCTTCGGGACGGCCGACGCATTCCGGTAGCGCCTGCTGAGTGGGTCGTTGAAGAGAACGGCAAGGTGCGCGCCAAGCTCCTCCAGGTGCCGCTGCGGCTTGCGTGGGCCATCACAATACACAAGAGCCAGGGCGCGAGCATGGACGCCGCGCTCATCGACCTTTCACGCGCCTTTGAATACGGACAGGGGTACGTCGCGCTTTCGCGCCTCAGGACGCTTGAAGGATTGTTTCTGCTTGGATGGAACGAGACCGCGCTCGCCATACATCCGGCCGTGCGCTCGGTCGACGAGCGTTTCCGCGACGCATCTTCCGAGGCCGCGGCAGTATTCAATGCTCTTGAAGCTTCCGGGGAACGCCGCGCGCTTGAAGAGAATTTCCTGCTGGCTTCTGGCGGAACGCTTGAGGAACAGGATCTGGACGCGCCGCGTGCTGAAAAGCCGAGCACCTATGACGAGACGCTCGCCTTGCTTCGCGAAGGGAAATCGCTTGCGGAAACTGTTGCGGCGCGCGAGCTCACCTTCGGCACCATCATCTCTCACCTTGAGAAGCTCGCAGAGGCCGGGCGCTTACGTGCCGATGAAATTCATGCGCTTGCTCCCGAGAACGTCTCCGAGGGACTGTCAGATATCAGCAAAGCCGCCGGAGGCAAGAGCTTCAAGGCGCTCACCCCGGTATTCAAGAAGCTGAAGGGGAAGTACAGCTTCGATGAGCTCCGGCTTGCGCGCCTTCTCCTCGCCGACTGACCTTCCTCGCTCCCCGCTTATTTGAAATAAAACCCGCACAAGAATACCCACAACAATTTTCGCAAGAGAAATGCAGTATACAGAATTATCGCATGTGCGATAAATCTGTATACGTGCCGGGTGATAGGAGACGAACGATGAGAGGAAGCAGCATTTGCTATACTTGGAGCATGACTAAATTCGGCTGGTTGGTTGTTGCAGTGGTCGTACTCGCAATCGGTGGCGTGGCCTCGTTTTTCTATCTTGCGCCTCCGAACGCCGTCCCTCCTGAACCGGCGGCAACGAGCGGAGAGAATCTTGAAGGCCAGTCCATATACGCGAGCGGCGAGTATGGCTTCACGCTGCGCTACCCATCTGCGGCAACGCTGAGCGAAGATTTCTCTACTTTCTATCACCTCCCGGCTGAGTGGAGGGCGAACGGGCCTGCGAACGCTACCGGTACGCCGCTTCTCCAGATAGTGGGCTATGAGACCTCGAGCGAGAACTCCTTCCCGCGCTATTACACCGCGATGGTTCGCGTGGGAGTTTCGGCCGGAGAAAAGGAAGTCGCTTCCTGCGAGAAGATAGTCCCCGACCAGGGCGAGACAACGCTTGCTGACGCAGAAATCGGCGGCGAGACCTGGAAAGCATTCTCTTTCCAGAACGCCGGCATGATGCAGTACGTGAAGGGCGTCTCATACCGAGTCGTGCATAACGGCACCTGCTACGTTATGGAGAAGCTTGCAACCGGGTCTTCGTACCAGGACGACCCGGACACCGAGAAGGATGTTCCCCAGGCCACCTTGGACGCGGCCTATGGAGCACTGGACCCCATTGTCGAATCCTTTACCTTCTCAAGATAGAGGCGTGGTATCCTAACGGCGATGATCAAGCGCTTCCCCGGCCTCATAGACGCTCACGTGCATCTGCGCGAGCCGGGAGCAACGCATAAGGAGGATTTTTATACCGGAAGCCGTGCGGCGGCCAAGGGCGGCGTAACGTTCATGATAGATATGCCCAATAACGCGACGCCGACCGTGACCATCGAGCGGCTTGATGAGAAAGTAGCGCTCTCGAAGAAAGCCATCATCGATATCGGATTCCATTTCGGCACGAACGGGCAGAATCTAGACGAGCTCCCGAAAGCGGCAGCACGACCGGAAGTATACGGACTTAAGATTTACTGCAATCACACGACAGGAGAGATGCTTATAGAAGACCAGAACGTCCTCGACTCCATATTTCAGGCATGGCCGGTCGGAAAGCCGATTCTTGTTCATGCCGAAGGCGAGCAGCTGAAGCAGAGCATCGGCCGTGCAAAGAAGTTCGGCCAGCGCCTTCATGTATGCCATATCACTCAGGCAACAGAAGTAGAGGATGTACGCGTCGCAAAGTCGGACGGGCTCTCGATAACCGCGGGCGTATGCCCGCATCATCTTGCGTTGACCGCTGAAGCGCGCGAACGCATGAAAGGGTATGCGGTGATGAAGCCGCCCTTGGGCACCGATGAAGACCAGGCAGCGCTCTGGGCGGGGCTTTCCGACGGAACAATCGATATCGTCGAGACCGATCATGCACCCCACTCGCGCGAGGAGAAGGAAAAGGATCCGCCCATGTTCGGCGTCACCGGCCTTGAGACCTCATTCGGCATCATTTATAAGGGAGTGAAGGAAGGAAAGATCACCCAGGAGCGACTCGTCGATGCGATGCATACGATGCCCAAGAAGATATTTAATACGCCTGACCAAGGAGATACCTACATTGAAGTTGATGCTGACGCTACCTGGGTTGTGGGCGCAGACGGCTATGAGACCAAAGCGGCTTCAAGTCCGTTTGAAGGGTGGGAGCTCCCCGGAAAGGTCATGACGGTCGTGCTTCGCGGCAAGACGTTAGTACAAGAAGGAAAGATAATCATATAACCATGCTGCTACAGCCATTCTTCGACCCCCTGAAGTCATACGATGAAAATTACGACCAGGGACCGTTCGGCGCGTTCGCTGACGCAGAGGTCGTCGAAAATAAGGGCGAGCCGTTGCACGACTTCCATGGGCAGAAAGTGTATGCGCCGCTCGGCATCCCGGCAGGTCCGCTTTTGAATAGCGCCTATTGCGCCGCGGCCTTTAAGAAAGGATTCGATATCGCGGTCTATAAGACGGTGCGGAGCGGCACCTTCCCGTGCCACCCATGGCCGAACGTTCTCGCGATACATCCTGATGGCGACCTCGACTTCGATAAGCTCTCGAGGCCGGTCATCGCGGACACCACCTACTCTGAGCCGCTTTCCATAACCAACTCGTTCGGCGTGCCGTCTAAAGAAGCGGCGGTCTGGCAGGAAGACGCTAAGAAGGCGATCGCAGCGGCAGGGAAAGGGCAGGTGCTCGTACTTTCGTTTATGGGCACCGTGCGCACCGACCAGACGCAGGAAGATTTCATCGCTGACTACGCGCTCGCAGCAAGGCAGGCGCACGAGACGGGCGCGAAAGTACTCGAGACGAATCTTTCCTGCCCGAACATCGGGAACGAAGGGTTGGTCTGCTATAACCTCGACGTAACGGAAAAGGTGGTAAAGGCGATAAAAAATGTCATCGGCGATACGCCTCTTATTCTCAAAGTCGGATACTTCAAAGAAGATAAAGATATGGAGCGGCTTGCGGGCATTGCGAACGAGTACGGGGTGGGAGTTTCCGGCATCAATACTCTGCAGGCTGAGGTCCGAAACGAGGCAGGAGAGCAGGCGCTTCCTGGCACGCCGGCCCGTCTTCGCTCAGGCGTCTGCGGCGCGGGCATCAAGTGGGCAGGGCTCGACTTCGTGCGCCGCATGCGCGCCATCATGGACAAGAACAGCTATTCGTTCGCGCTCGAAGGCGTCGGCGGCGTGACGCTTCCTGAAGACTACAAAGAATATCGCGACTCAGGCGCAGAATCGGTCATGACCGCGACCGGCGCGATGTGGAATCCGCTCCTCGCCAAAGAGATAAAGGAGGCATATCCTGGCCTGTAAGTATGGAAACCGAAAAAAAGGTTGCACAGGCCCTTCTCTCAATAGACGCCGTGGGGTTTCCTGCGGAGCCCGTTACGTTCAAATCTGGGATTGTGTCGCCCGTATATACCGATAATCGGCGGTTCCCATTCAATCCGGAGCAGTGGAAGACGGTCATCGAGGGCTTCGCGGCAAAAATTCAAGAAGACGCGCTCGTACCTGACGTTATCGCAGGCGTCGAAGCAGCCGGCATTCCGCACAGTGCCGCGCTCGGATTCCATCTCAGCAAGCCTTCGGTATTCGTTCGCAAGCAAGCGAAAGATCACGGCATGAAGAAGATGGTCGAGGGCGGGGACGTTAATGGTAAGAACGTGCTTCTCATCGAAGATTTGGTCTCGACAGGCATCAGCAGCCTGAATGCAGTAGAAGCGCTTCGAAACGAAGGGGCGATAGTTACGGATGTGCTCATCATCATTACGTACGGATTCCGCGAAGCGGAAGAAGCGTTTGCCGCAGCGAACGTGAAGCTTCACGCGCTCACATCGTTCCCGGCAGTGCTTGCGGAGGGCGTGGATGGAGGAAAGATTACCGAGGCAAAAGCTGAGGAGGTGCGCCGATGGCTCGAGGATCCTCACCACTGGAAGCCGTAGTCGTATGATACGGGGCGCAATCTTCGACATGGACGGCACGATGATCGAGAGCGAATCGCTCTGGAAGGTCGTGAACGCGGAGCTCGGCACACGCTACGGAGTCGTCTTCGACGACATAGTCCGCGTGCAGATGATGGGGCGCAAGGACTCGGAGTGCCTCGCGGTATTCAAAGAGTATTTTCATCTGGATGCGTCGGTGGACGCGCTCGTACAGGAACGGCGCCAGATCTTGCTGAGCGATATCAGCGCCATAACGGTCAAGGATGGCTTGTTTGAGCTTCTCGATCTGTTCGACAAGCTCGGCATACCTAAAGCGGTGGCTACTTCTTCATTCACTGAATTCACCAAGCTCGTACTGGAGAAATTCCGCATCGCCGAACGGTTCGACGTGGTCGTGACCGGAGACGAGGTAGTACATGGAAAGCCGCACCCGGAGATATTTTTAGAAACGGCGCGGCGCATCAGCGTGCCTCCTGCGGACTGCCTCGTGCTTGAGGACGCGCAGAACGGGGTGGAGGCGGCGCTCGCAGCCGGCATGAAAGTTATAGCGATCCCGCATCAACATACGAATTTGCACGACTATTCGAAGGCGACGCGCGTGCTCGATTCGATGCTCCAGGTGGACGAGGCGCTTCTGGCATCCATCTGAGGTACACTATCCGAAACCTATGAACGAGCGCATCATCCTATCAGCAGACGAGCTCGACGAGCAGCAGCTGCTCGCACTTGTGAGCGCGGTCGGGGACCGCGTTTATGCGGTGAAAGTGCATGACGCGTATGACCGGTTCGGTCCGGGAATAGTCGGGGAGCTGAAGGATGCGGGCGCGAAGAAGGTATGGATGGACGCGAAGCTTCACGACATTCCGAACACGGCTCGGGCGCGCGCGAAGGCGTTCGCGGACAACGGCATCGACATCATCACGGTGCATGCGTCAGGCGGCGTCGAAATGATGAAGGCGGCCAAGGAAGGCGCAGGAAGCGCCGAGGTGTATGCCGTTACCGTGCTCACCTCCTTGTCCGAAGAAGCCGCAAGCTCTATCTATCATCAGAAGGTACAGGAGCAGGTGCTCGCATTGGCTCATCTTGCCGACGAAGCCGGCGTGGACGGCGTCGTCTGCTCTCCGCAGGAGGTCGGCATGCTCGCGGGGGATCCGTCGCTTGCGCGGCTCAAGTTCATTACGCCGGGCGTGCGCTCGCCGGGGGCCGACGCGCATGACCAGAAGCGGGTCATGACTCCGCATGAGGCGCTTGCGGCAGGCGCGACCCACCTCGTGATTGGCCGGCAGATAACGACAGCAGCGGATCCAGTCTCTGCTCTCGATGCGCTAGAATCAGAATTGATATGAAGCATGTCATAGAGACGCAGCAGTTCGACCGCTCGGCCCTTGAAGCGTTTTTTACGCGCGTGGACGAGCTTATTGCCAATCCGCCTGCTGACGCCCTCAAAGGCAAGGTCATGGCGACGCTTTTTTACGAGCCTTCTACCCGCACGCGCCTTTCGTTCGAGTCAGCCATGTGCCGGCTCGGCGGCTCGGTCATCGGCACGGAGAATGCGAAGGAATTCTCTTCGGCCGCGAAAGGAGAGACGCTTGAAGACAGCATCCGCGTCATCGACGATTACGCCGATGTCATTGTGATACGCCACCCCGAAGCGGGCTCCGCCGCAAAAGCCGCCGCAGTGTCAGAAGTCCCGGTTATAAGCGGCGGGGACGGCGCAGGCCAGCACCCGACCCAGGCGCTTCTCGATCTCTACACCATCCGCCGCGAAACCGGCGGCATAGACGGCAAGACGGTGGCACTTGTGGGCGACCTCAAATACGGCCGCGCTGCACGCTCCTTGGCGTATCTGCTGGGGAAATTCAGCGGTGTGAACATTGTCTTCGTGTCTCCGCCCGAGCTCGCGATGGGAGATGACATCAAGGCGCACCTTACGGAAAATCACGTCTCGTGGAGCGAGACCGCCGAACTTGAGCCGACGATGAAGACAGCGGACGTGGTCTATCAGACACGCATCCAGAAAGAGCGCTTCGCAAGCCCCGAAGAGTACGCGATGTTCAAAGGCGTCTATATAATCACGCGTTCGCTCGCAGACGGAATGAAAGAAGGCGCCATCATCATGCATCCTCTGCCGCGCGTGGATGAAATAGCGCCGGACGTGGATTCTTCTCCGCACGCACGCTACTTCGAGCAGGCGCGCTACGGATTGTACGTGCGCATGACCCTTCTCAAGGATCTTCTTCACTAGGCGTTCATGCGCAGGAGGTATGATTGCTGCCATTAGCCCCTCATAACAACACCATGACCATCATTCACTGGATAGTATCCGCTGTAGCCATCCTTATCGCCGCCTACCTCATCCCGGGCGTGACGGTGACGCTCATCGGCGCATTGGTCCTCGCGGTCGTGCTCGCCCTCATCAACGTGTTCTTGAAGCCGCTTCTTACCATCCTCACGCTTCCGCTGAACATCGTCACGCTAGGACTCTTCTCGCTCGTCTTGAACGCCCTCCTCATCATGCTCGCATCGTCCATCGTTCCGGGCTTCTCGGTGGACGGATTCTGGGTGGCATTCTTCTTCGCTATCGTCGTATCCTTGGTGAACGCGCTGTTCGGCGGCATGAAGAAGGTATAAACGAGCACAACGCTCGATGATATCCTCGCGCGCGCCCGTATGGGCGCGCGCGTGTCGTATACTGGTCATCAATGGCAATGACCTACGAAGGTCCGGTACAGCCGATTAACTCCCATGAAGAGGAGCTGGCGCATCTGCGCGCCCAAGTGGAGGCGAAAGAGCGCGAGCTCGACGGACTTAAGCAGTCCCGCCCGCGCGAGGCAGTGGTGCGTGAGCGGCTGCGTCATCACTTGGAGACTCCGGCGGAAAGCATCCTCGCTCCCGAGATGCGCATGTCCCAGCTTGAAGCAAACGAGATAGCCTTGAACCTCGATCCGGAGTCCGACGACGAGACGATGAGCGAGCTGCGCAACATCATGGAGACGCGCGGCATCCATAACGCGTTCTCGGTCCTTGCGAAGCTTCGAAGCCCCCACCTCGAAGACGATTTCCACCGCTTTTTGATAGCCTACATATCCCAAGGGCTTCCGCCCAAGGGGCTCGGCGAGAATGCGCCCGAGTGGAAGGCGCTCCATATGGTGCTCATGGAAATACAGCTTCCGGAGCCTGACGCTGAGCCAGACAAGGATGAGCGCTATAAGCACTTCAAAGAGCTCGTGCAATCCATGGAGCAGATATACGCCGGCATGTACGCGGTGGATACACCTTTTGCGGGCGAGCCTGCGTACTATACCTTCGAGCTCGCCGTACCCATCGACTCGCCGCATCTGCGCTTCTACGCTTCAGTGCCGAACCGCCGCCGCGACCTTTTTGAGAAGAACGTTCTCGCGGTCTTCCCGACTGCGGTCATCACGGTGCAGCCGAACGACTACAACATCTTCGCGCAGGACGGCATTTCGTACGGCTCGACGGCGCGCCTCGCGTACAAAGGCCCCTTGTCGCTCACCGACTACACGGAGTTCGAGGCAGATCCGATGACTTCTATATTCAACGCCTTCGCCAAAATTCAAGAGGCCGGGGAAGGCGCTGCCGTGCAGTTCGTCATAAAGCCCGCCGGCGTCCACTATCAGAAGGCGTACCGGAAGATTCTTAAGGCGCTTCGCAATGGCGAGCACCGCTCGCGCGCATTCGAAATTTCCGATAACCTCGGGGCGGAGCTTTTCCGCGAGTTCCGCTGGATGTTCCGGCCGGCGAAGAAAGAACGGGAGAATTATGTGGACGAACCGACCATCAAGTCGGTGGAGCGCAAGCAGGCCTCGACCATCGTCGAAGCGAATATCCGCATCGTTACCTCCTCTCCTGACGCCGCGCACGCGGCCCAGATGCTTGACGAGATAGAGGCGACCTTTCATCAGTACGAAAGCACGACAGGGAACCGTCTCATGTTCGAACGCCCCAAAGGCGGCGCGCTCCGCCGCCTTTTCAGGAATTTCTCCTGGCGCCTGTTCTCGCATGAGCACCTGATGCCGCTTACGACCGCGGAGATGACGACCATGTACCACTTCCCGGCAAAGGGCGTGAAGGGCACGCCGCACCTGAAGCAGACGCGCTTCACGTCTGCGCCGCCGCCTTTGGAGCTTCCGAAGGAAGGCATCCTGCTCGGCACCAGCTCGTACCGTGGCGTGGATGCGCAGATACGGCTGGACACCTTGGATCGCGCCCGCCATTTGTATGTGGTGGGCCAGACGGGCACCGGCAAGACTTCATTTATGAAGACGCTTATCGACCAGGATATAAAGGCGGGGCACGGCGTCTGCTTCATCGACCCGCACGGAAACGACATTCTCGACGTGCTAGCTTCCGTGCCGCCTGAGCGCTATGAGGACGTCATCTACTTCGATCCCGCCCACCTCGAGCGCCCGTTCGGCTTGAACCTGCTGGAATACGATGCCCGGTACCCCGAGCAGAAGACGTTCATCGTGAACGAAATGCTCGCTATATTCAAACGCCTCTATGGCGAAGTGCCAGAATCCATGGGTCCTGCCTTCGAGCAGTATTTCCGCAATGCGACCCTTCTTGTGATGGAAGACCCGGCCTCAGGCTCCACCATGCTCGACATCGCGCGCGTTTTGTCGAACGCCGAGTTCCGCAACCGGAAGTTGGCGCGCAGCAATAATCCGGTCGTCAATCAGTTCTGGACCGAGATAGCGACGCGCGCCGAAGGCGAAGCGTCCTTGGCGAACATCGTGCCGTACATCACGAACAAGTTCGACGACTTCACCG
>CAYWQN010000016.1:0-22590 GCA_964460875.1 uncultured Candidatus Saccharibacteria bacterium
TTAAAGTCGACGAGCTTGAAGTCATGCTCCGCAAAAAAGGATTCAAGAGTAAGGAATGTCTTCCGGATGATATCCGTCATCTCGGCTATTGCCGTTTCGCTCGGAAGCACTTTGGCGCGGTCGAGAACGCGTCCCAAGTCCGCGGACGGGTCGTCAGCGGGCTTTTTCGAGAACGCCAGCCGCCACTCCCGCTCGTTTGGGTTCGGGATGAACGGGTCTTCCTCGCCCTTCAAGGGATCGAGCCCTTCGACCAGCACCTCGCCCGTCGCGCTTTTGAGGCTGCCTTTCGTGGTCTTCAGGAAGAACTCGATGACCGGCTCGGCGAATCGATGCGGTACGTCGCCCTCGACTTTCAATTCCGGATGGCGGCTCAAATAACTTCCGAACGCGTAGCGGCGCGCCACCACCTCAAGCGGCACCATGGTGCATTTTTCTGAAATGAATTCCGTTGCTGACTCTTGGCGCACGAACGAGGTCGGGATGCCGGCGGCAGCCAGCATCTCGAATACGCGCGCGTTCGTCGTGTTCGAGTACTCGGCTTTTTTTTGAAACTGCTTCGTGAACTCCGGATTATCAAACGCAGTGATGTCGTTCTTGTATTCGACGACGACCATCCCAGGCTTCTCGGCCTCGTATATGCGCTTGGTCTTCCCTTCGGCGATAAGCGCTCCCCGCTCCATACCCTATGCGCTGAACGTGAGCGTCTGCCCCGGGTGCTCGGTGCCGCGAGAGACCAAGGTAACGCCCGGCTCCTTCGTGATCTTTCCGGCAATCTTCGCCTCGATGCCGAACGCCTGCGCTTCCTTCACCACCTTCTCAGGCTCTGGCGTGATGAGCGCCATGCCCTGGCCCATGTTCCAGGCCCTATACGCATCATGGTCGGTGATGCCGCCCAGCTTCTGGCAGTGCGCCATGACTTCGGGAGGATCGAAGAGGTCGGTCAACTTTGCGCCGAGGCCCGACGGACGCAAGACGCGCATCATCTTCTCCGGGACGCCGCCGCCTGTGATATGAGCGACGCCGTGAATGGTGCAGGACCCTTCCGTCTCGAAGCCGCCGTGAAGGGCGACGACGCAGCGCGAATAAATGACCGACGGGGTCAGAGCAGCGATGCCGAGCGTCGATTCGCCGAACGCCGCCTCATGCCAGTTCTCCCCGTATTCCTGCTTGAAAATCTTGCGGATGAGAGACCAGCCGTTTGCGCGGAAGCCGTGCTCGCGCAGCATGACCACTGAGTCGCCCGCCTTTATCTCTTTGCCAGTGAAAAGTTTTTCTTTGCGGGCGAACCACACGCAGGCGGCGCCCCAATGGTACGGGAAGTCGCCGAAGCCCGTCATGAGGCTCCCCATCTGCGCTATCTCGCCGTTGATGACTGCGACGTTCGCGTCCGCGGCCGCCGCGACGTACCCCTTCGCAAGCTCGCGTACGACCGGAAGATATCGGTCGTCGGTGCCGAGCGTCTTGATGTCGAGATTGGAGCCGACCAGTACCGGCTCGCCCCCGCGAAGCACTGCGTCGTCGCAGACCATCGCGAATAGGTCGAAGGCGATGGTGTCATGTATCCCGACGCGCTCGGCGATTTCCACCTTCGTCCCGGCGGTATCAAATCCGACCGAAAAGAACGTCCCTTCCGGGAGCCCTGCGGCCGATACCATCTTTATGCCGGCGAAATCGTCGAACGGCGCGACGATCTGGCCGACGAGCCCTTCCCGGTTCTTGAAGGTTTCCTTGGAGGCCTCGTACATTATTTTCGAAGCCTGCGCTTCGATATCGACGTCCACTCCCGCGAGCGCGTATGCGTTTGGTTTCTTTTCGTCCATAGCTAGCCTTGGTTCAGATACTCATCATACCCGATAGCCTCGAGTTTTTCCGCCTTGGCCATCACCTCGGCTTTCATCTTTTCCTTGTAGGCGCGCACGAGGTCGAGCATCTCCTCGTCGCCTGCGCCGAGTATCGAGGCTGCGAGTATGCCTGCGTTCTTCGCGCCGTTTACGGCCACGGTGGCGACCGGGATGCCTGGCGGCATCTGGGCGATGGAGAGCAAGGAATCGATGCCCTTCATGGTCTTGGTCGAAATGGGGACGCCGATGACCGGGAGCGCCGTCATGGCGGCGGTCATGCCCGGCAGGTGCGCCGCGCCGCCCGCTCCTGCGATGATCACTTTCAGTCCGCGTTTTTCGGCGCTCGTCGCGTACTCGACGAGCCGCTCAGGGGTCCGATGCGCTGATACGACAGTGAGCTCGAATGCGATACCGATATCATCCAGGAATTTCGCCGCTTCCGACATGACCGGCAGATCCGAGTCGGAGCCCATGATGATGCCGATTTTTGCCTTCATTTCCATAGAATATGCCGAAAAGGCTTCAGATGCGAGGTGCGGGTTGGTGAGGAGCGAAGGCGTATGCAGAATACGGCAGAGGCGACGAACCGGGACCCGCAACAAAGCAGATGAGGCTTTTGGACATGTTCTATCAGATGCGAACTCTACGCCAAGCTTCTTCTGCCTTCGATCGAGCCTCAGGGACGGTGTTCGCTATCGCCGTAATATGCCCCATTTTGCGGTCAGGCTTCGTCTCCTTTTTACCGTATATATGGACCGCGACGCCGCCCAAAGCCTCTGCCTCTTTCACGCCCGTGGGCTCTGCAGGTCCCGTGCGATCGCCGAGGATGTTCAGCATCACTGCCGCAGGAGCGATGAGCTCGGTGGACCCGAGTTCCATGCCCATGACCGCGCGCACCTGATTCTCGAACTGGCTCGTCGCGCATCCTTCTATGGTGTAGTGCCCGGAGTTGTGCACGCGCGGCGCTATCTCGTTTACCAGCACTTCACCGTCCGCAAGAAACAGTTCGATGGCGAACACGCCCGCGCCTTCAAACGACTCGAGCACCTGGCGCGCGAGCGTCTCCGCTTTTTGACGCG
Source organism: uncultured Candidatus Saccharibacteria bacterium (assembly GCA_964460875.1). Taxonomy (GTDB): domain Bacteria; phylum Patescibacteriota; class Minisyncoccia; order Phycocordibacterales; family Phycocordibacteraceae; genus C7867-001. The sequence continues at coordinate 2,921 of CAYWQN010000016.1, forward strand.
CATCGGCTCCGACCGGCGCAGGCGCAAGCACCTCAAGGCAAATATGGCGTTCATGGATCGTTTCGACGACCGGATACGTGCGAATGTCTCCGGCGACGGTTCGCACCGCGACCACTGCCAGTTCCTTCTGGAAATTGACGAATGCTTCGGCATACAGCTTCGCGCCAGCGAGCTTTTGGAAGGCAGGTTCAATATCAGCGCCGCTCCTCACGGTTGCGTTCCCGCGCCCGTCATAGCCGCCGCTGCGCGCCTTCAGCACGTACGGATATCCGAAACGCTCGCCGGCCCCGAGCGCATCCTCGGCGCTTTCGATTTCCATAAAGGGCGCCACCGCGATATTGCGGTCGTACAAAAAGTTCTTCTGAAGAAGCTTGTCCTTGATGAAGGCGAGCGTGCCGGGCGTCGGATGCACCGGCATGCCGCTTCGCGAAAGCGCCGCGAGCGCGTCTGCGTTCGCGGACTCAATTTCGAACGTGAGCACATCCGCTTCTTTAGCGAACGCCATCACGGCATCATAGTCATGAAAATCCCCCATCACCTGCCGCGCCGCGGACGAAGCCGGGCATCCGGGCGTCGGATCAAGCACGACGCACTCGATGCCAAGCTTCTTCGCTGCCTGGGCAAGCATCAGGGCAAGCTGTCCCCCTCCGACGATGCCGAGCGTCTTCATAGGTGCGAAAGTACGAAATCCGCACGCTCCGACAGCGGCATCACGGGGACGCGCAGCACGTCGAATCCTGCGTCCCGATACACGTCAGCAAGATCGGCATGTATCTTTCGAGCTTCTTCCGGCTCTTCGCTGCGCACCGCATCTTTCGCGTACGGAAGCGGATCGAGAATGAATATCTTCCGGTAGCGCGAGCGTGCGAGCTCGTCCGCGAACCCTGGTTCTTCAGTGACGCCCGCCCACGCGAAATACACCACGCTGTCGTGCATGCCGCGATCGAAGAATACCGGCGCGTCCGTTGGCGCTGCTGCTTCCGCAGCGACCTTCATGGGAATCAAGGCGCGCTGGAACGCTGCTTCGTCAGAACGCAGTTCTTCGAGGGTGCGGCCTTTCTTCATCTGAGCCTCTAAATACGCGCGGGCGGCCTCTGGCACGACGTGGTAGCCCCGATGGGCGAGCTCGCCGATAAGCGTCGTCTTCCCCGCGCACGGTCCGCCGGTGATGACGTACCAGGGAGGCGTTTCCATGTCCGTATGCTAACAAAAACGGGGAAAAGCGCGAAGCCTTTCCCCGTTCCCGAAGCCTTCACCGGAAGGCCTCAGTCAGTTCATCGATGTGCCGTATCTCTACGCCGCGCTCCCCCGGGTCGCCCGAAAGCCCGTCTGGGTTGTACCAGACGAACCAGGTGCCGGAGTTGTGCGCGAGACCGCCGTCGGTTCGCAGGTCATCGCCGCCGAAGACGATGTCATCCAGCGTGAGCCGGATGCCCTTGCGCTCCGCGCGGCTGATCCACGTTTCCATCACGACCTTGCTCGGCTTGGTCTTCTCGGCCACCGGAAGCGGGACTGCGCGCATATCGTCGTCAGTAATCATGGCCGCCGGAAGCGGCGCTTGCCAGGCGGCAAGCGTGTTCTGTACGAACAGATCATGACCTGACGTGATGATGCCGTAGCCCTGCCCATAGCGGCTCCGTAAGAAGTCCGCCATGCCCTCGACCGGGAGCGGCCACACACCGTCACGGTGAGCGCCTACTTCACGCGCGAACGCCTGGAGCTTCACGCGCGCGAGCAGCTCGGTCATGAAGTCGACCTCGTTGCCGATAGCGCGCGCATGCTCGAGATCAAAGCCTTTCGTCTTCGGGACGAGCATGGCGAGCTCGGCCTTATGCGCAAGGTAGTACCGTTCGGCCGCCTGATAGAGGCTGCGATCATAACGGAACGCGGCGAGCGCGAGCTCGCCCGGTGCCTCGTTCGTGAATCCGCCGATAGCGGGCAGGATGGTAACGGAGTTGAAAATGCGCTCGAACGCCCATGCGTACGCAGACGACACCGTGAACCCGTTCGGGCTCCGGAGGTCGGTGCGCGCCATGAACTTGTCGAAGTCGAGCACGGGAAATCTTCCCCGGCACATCGTTCTCAGTTTCTCTTTCTGGGTCACCGCGCACCTCCTTCGAAAAGCGTTTGCGGAAGCCCCTAGCGTATCAGCGCCTCAGGTTATATGAAATACTTGACAGCGTTCTCGAAAATCCGTATGCCATCCGCATAGACGGGAGGCTTCTTCCCTTCGCGCTCGAGCTGTTCGCGGAGTACCGTCCAATCGGGTCGCTGCTCGAAGAACGTTGCACGATCGGGATGCGGCATGAGGCCCAGTATTCGCCCATCCCTCCCGGTGATGCCGGCGATGCCGCGCATCGCGCCATTGGGGTTCCCTGGAAGTCCCTGATACGCGCTCATGTCCCCCTCCACATACCGGAGAGCAACCCTACCGGCAGTCTCGAGCGCATCGAGGTTAGCCTCAGTATCCACATAGCGACCTTCGCCATGCCCTATTGGAAGCGAGAGCTTCGTTATGCTGGAAAGCCACGGCGTATCGCCCACGACTTCCATATCAACCCAGCGGCAGGAATACCGCGCCGACTCGTTCGTGATGAGGGCGCCGGGAAGAATGCCCGCGGCAGTGAGAATCTGGAAGCCATTGCAGATGCCCGCCATCAGCGTGTCGCGTGCCAGAAACTTCTCAAGCTCGTTCCCCAGGTGATGCTTCAGTCGCGCGCCGTATGCCTTTCCGGCCCCCGTATCGTCTCCGTAGGAAAATCCTCCCGGAAGCATCACGATTTGGTACTTCGCGAGCATAGACGGGTTCGCAGCAACATCCTCTATATGCACGATGTCGGCCGCGGCGCCGGCGAGCGTGAGGCCGGTTTTAGTCTCCTCTTCGCAGTTGAGGCCGTATCCGGAAAAGATAAGTGCGCGAGGAGTTGCCATATCAGAAATCGTTATACGGAGCATGATACGCCGCAGACAAGGCGGCGAGCGAGAGCATAGAGGATGTGCCTCCTGCGGCAATGCGGAGCGTCGCGTCATCGGTCACCGTGCCGATGCGCTTCACTGTGCATCCCTTCATCGCTCGAAGGAATGCCTTCTCTTTGTGCGGCGCGACGGTTATTACGAAGCGTCCCGTGCTCTCGGAGAAAAGCGCCGCGTGCGCGTTCCCGGCAAAGGAAACGTTGGCGCCGCGAGCGCCCGCAAGCGCCATCTTTGCGAGAGCTACGCCGACGCCTCCGCGCGACACCGCGAGCGCTGACGACATGAGCCGCATGCGGGCCGCTTTCCCGAATGCCCTATAGAGCGCCGTGTTCTCGTTCGCGTCGGTCGCCGGCGCTTGGCCCGCGTAAAAGGTGCCGGCCGCGAGCTTCGCGAACTCGCTCCCGCCGAATTCCGCGCGCGTCTTCCCGAGCACGTACACGCTATCCCCTGCCGCCTTGAAGTCGAGGGTGATGGCGCTTCGCGCGTCCTTCATCACGCCGATAGCAGAGATGAGCAGGGTCGGCATCACCGCCACGTGCACGGGCTTCCCCTGCTCGTCGAATCCGCGGAAGTCGTTATACATGCTGTCCTTGCCGGAGATGTACGGCGTGCCGTAGGCGACCGCGTAGTCGTAGCAGGCGCGCGCCGCCTCTTTCAGTTGATAGAGGCGCTCGGGACTCCCCGAGGTCGACCAGCAGAAGTTATCGAGTATGGCGAGCGTGTCGAGCGTTCCGCCGGCCGCAAGCGCGTTTCTAATGGCGATGTCGATGGATGCGGCCGCCATCTTATAGGCATCGAGCTCGGCAAGCGACGGCGCGTAGCCGTGCGAGAGCACGATGCCTTTCGTGTCGCTTGCCACAGGGCGCATGACCGCCGCATCCGCGTTCACGCGGCCCCGGCCTTGAAGCGGCTTCGTCACGGAAAGGCCCTGCACTTCATGATCGTACTGGCTTGAGATGAAGTCGTAGCTCCCGACGGTCGGGCGCGCGAGCAAAGAAAGGAGCGCTTTGTCTATGGAAGGAAGCCGCGCGGGCAGCGCTTTCGACTTCACTGCCACCTTATTCGTCTTCTGCTCATGCTTCGGGCGCCCGTCATGCAGAAAGTCGAGCGATACGTCCATAACTTTTTTTCCGTCATACGTGACGATGCAGGAACCTGAGTCCGTGAAGCGCCCGATGACGACCGCCTCCGTCCCGTGCTTGTCCAGAATCTTCTTCATCGCCTTCCAGTTGGTGGGCGGCACGGAAAAGGTGACGCGCTCCTGCGATTCAGAAATCCAGATTTGCCACGGCGCGAGTCCTGGATATTTCAACGGCACTTTGGAAAGGTCCACGGCGCAGCCGCCGCACTCCTGCGCCATCTCGGCAACTGAGCAGGAAATGCCGCCTGCTCCGTTGTCGGTGATTGAAGAGTACAGGTTCTTATCGCGAAGCTCGCGCACGATGGCGTCGGAAAGTTTCTTCTGCGTAATGGCGTCGCCTATCTGCACCGCAGTCGCGGGACTCTCGGCTGAAAGCGCTTCTGAGGAGAACGTCGCGCCGTGGATGCCGTCAGCGCCTACCCTGCCGCCTGCCACGACGATATAGTCGCCCGCGCGCGCGCGTTTCTTATGCAGCTCGCGTCCGCCTTTTTTGCGCGGAATAAGGCCGATGGTCCCCGCGAATACCAGGGGCTTCCCACGATAACTCTCGTCGGCATACACGAACCCGAGCGGCGTCGGTATGCCCGACTGGTTCCCGCCCGCTTCGATGCCCTTCACAACGCCTTCGAGGATGCGGGCGCTTGTGAGCATGGGGCGCGTCTTCTTCGCATCTCGATAGAGGGTACGCGTATCGGAAGGCTCGCCGACGCAGTAGCCGAACAGGTTCGCAATCGGCTTGGCGCCGAGTCCGAAGCCGAGTGCATCGCGATTCACGCCGAGTATGCCGGTAATGGCGCCGCCGTAGGGGTCCAAGGCAGACGGCGTGTTGTGCGTCTCCATCTTGTGCGTGACCAGATATTCGTCGTTGAACGCGATGGCGCCTGAATTGTCCTTGAATACCGAGACGCAGAAATCCTTCACTCCCTTCTTCGCGCGTACTTTTTCCGTTGCGCCGCGTATGTAGCGCTTGTATATGCCTTCCCGTATCTCATCCAGAGGGTCGTTGAATATGGTGTGCTTGCAGTGCTCGGACCAGGTCTGCGCAAGGCTCTCAAGCTCGACGTCCGTGGGCGACCGCTTCTTGCTGCGGAAATAGTCCCGTATGGCGTGAAGTTCGGCGAGCGACAAGGCGAGCGGGCCCCGGCGGATGCCGTTACCGTCCTCGATGCCTTCTTTGCCGATGCGCGCGAGCTCCTCGTCCGGCACTTCCAAATTCACCGCGCGCGCGGGCGCCGGTCGCGGGAGCTTCACTTTGGGAATAATGAGCGGGATGCGCCCCTGCTTCCAGTTCGCAGATGCCGTAATGGTGGCGCGCTCGATGAGCGGGTTGTGGAGCTCGCCCGCCATTCGCGCCGCGTCTTTTGCCGAGACGTCCCCTTCGAGGAAGACGAAGAGCGAAGAGTAGACGCTGTCGCCGTTCTTGAATGCGATGCCGGTCGCGTCCTCTATCATCTGCCGCGCTGAGTTTCCGGCGTTATCCGTGACCGCAGGCCGGAAGCCTATCTCTATGGCGTGCGAGAACGCGCTCGGCGAAAGCACGCGCGTGGCGGACGACGTCTCGATGACCGGGTTCGTAAGCACGGCGACGGCGCGCTCGAGCGATTTAGCTCGGAGCTTCGCATCGGTCGTATAGGCGCGCGACAGCGACACCCCGGTGAGGCGGCTCCTCGGATAGCGATCTTTGAGCGTGGCGAATAGGCGCGCGGCGCGGGAGTGATCTGCTCGAGATTCGACGGAGATGCGGTGCGCCATGCCGGTGAGGATGCCCGGATTCTAGCATGCAAAAACGTGGGGCGCCGCGACTGGTCGCGACGCCCCGTATTTCTGCCAGCTGGCTCGGTTATCCCGGAGCCGTATGTGGTTGGTCGGCGGGATTCGGCTGTGCTGCCTGTTGGGCCAAGTATTCCTGGCGAGACTTCTCGCCCTGTTTCCGGCGACGCAGGTCTCGCGCGGCATTCTTTGCTTTCTTTGCCGCCAACTTTTGACTATCTGGCATGCTATCCCCCATTGGAGAGTTGCTGAATATGGACACCGCACCGCGACATCCATAGTGTCCGATACTGCGACACAAGCCTGTATCCGTCAATGAAACTGCAGTGCAAAAGAAACGCCAGGCGTTTGCCTGGCGTTTCTTTTGCACTGCGTCGGTTATTTGTTTATCGCGAGCGAGTCGCCTTCGATCATCTTCCGGAGCGCTTCCTGGGTCGCCGGTATGTCAGAGACCTTGATGCGGCCGACGACGCGGACCGTAACGCCCTTGCAGAGGCCGAGCGCCAAGGACGGGTTGATGTCCTTGCCGTGGACCGTGACGGTATCGGTGCGATCGAGCAGGATGTCTATCTTATTGCGCATGCGGGAGTTCATGGAGTCTCCGATGACGCGGTAGCCGATGAGGCTCTCTACGGCGCTGAAGTGGCAGTTCTCGGTATCCTTATGGGTGTATTCGATGGCTACGACGGTACCGAACGGAAGCTCGCCAGCGAGGTCCACGGAGCGGGCGGCGATGACCTCCGGATTCGAGGCTGCGCCCGAGGCCGTGACGAGCGGGTTGCCGTCAGTCTGCTCCGGGACGGCGTTATAGCTCGTCATGAGTACGGAAAGGGGTTCGGTATCAGCCGTCTTGGGACGGATAACAACCGCCGAATCTTTGAGAGCGAGCGCGCTGGTGGTAGCGACGTCCGCAGACAATTCGGTAGTAGGTGCCGAGACGGGGGCCACTGGGGTCCCCGAAAAAGCAAAAAGCCCGTATAGGGCGATTGAGATAAAAGGCATAAACGTAAAGTGGCGAACCGCTTTACAAGGGCTAGCCTATCAAAATGGGGTCCGTTTGTCAAGGTCTAGGACATATTTATTATTTATGTCAATAGTTTCCCTTTCTTAAAAACCCTTATTATAAGCCATATAATAGCGTATGGATTAGGGCTGGTGTGCCAATTGCACCCGCCCTGAACCATACTGCTGATAGGCGGTCCGGCAGGCCCGCTCCCCAACCCTAGTGCGGATCCAGAATTCTGGGGTTTTGGACGCTCCAACGGAGGAAAAAACCTGAAATGTGGCAAATCTTCATGAAAAATTCCGGGTAATAGCGTAGTCTTACCCCATATTCGCCGCCCCTACCTACTTCATGACCCTCTTTGGCGTACGGCTCCTCCTTCCCCTTTCTGAACGCCAGTGGCGTGCCGGCGTCCTTCTGTTCGTGTCCTATATCGCCGCCACCCGGCTGTCAGCCTTCGTGTTTTCGGCTCCTGGCCTCATCTTCCCTGCGTCAGGCTTTGCACTCGGCGGCATCTTCCTCGAGGGCTACGCGCTCTGGCCGTTCGTGTTCGCTGCATCCATTGTGGGCTATGTCCTCTCGGGAGCCTCTCCCCTCTATCTGCTCTTCCTCCCCGCCGCCCATACCCTCCAGGCAGTCATCGGAGCCTATATCCTCCGGAAGTTCGGACTTGACCCCCTCTTCAGAAAGCTCAAAGACATGCTCCTTATGGTCACGGTGGCGGTCGCAGCCTCCGTTATCGTTCCGACCATAGGTTCAGTCGCTCGCGCACTCCACTATCACCTCGCGAATATTCCCCCGTCGTCGGTGACCTGGTTCTCTTGGTACATCGCGACCGTGTTCAGTCTCCTGGTAGTAACCCCCTTCGTTATTCGCTGGTTCGCAAAGCCCCGCTTCGCCCGCTCTGCCGTCGAGTGGCTCGAAATTTTCGTCTCCTTCGGTTTTCTCGGCGCGCTTTCGTATCTACTTTTTTTCACGCCGTCGGCTGCCGTCGCAGGCATATCGCTCGCGTACTTCCTTCTGGTGCCGCTCTTCTGGATAGCGCTCCGGCTGCGCCCCCGATTCATCACGCTCGCCCTCATCATCCTGTCCTTCTTCGCCTTCGGCAGCATCTACGTCGGGGTGAATGCCGTCTCGCTTGCAGAGTCCGGCGTGCGGCTCTTTCAGACCGAGATGTTGCTCGAGATAATCGCCATCATCTTCTTCGTCATATCGTCCCTGGAAGAAGACCGGCGCATGACGACGAATCTTATGAAAAGTCAGGTTGATTCGCTCCGGCTCGCTCTTTCAAAGCTCGCCGGGCAGGACCGGGCGAAAAGCGAGTTCATGGCTATGCTCGCGCACGAGCTCCGGAATCCGCTCGCGCCTATCGCGAGCGCCATCGATTTGCTGCGTCTTGAGCCGGAGTCCGCCAAGCGCAGCGATCTGCTTGAGGTTATGGACGAGCGCATGCGTACGGTGCGCCGGCTTCTGGACGACCTCTTGGACGTCTCGCGCATAAACGAAAAAAAACTTTCGCTCCAGAAGGAGCGAGTACGCATCGAAGATATCATCGGACGCGCCGTGCTCTCAACGGAATCCCAGTTTACCGAGCGGGGTCAGACGCTTGCGCTTGAAGTTCCGAAAGAGTCGCTGGTACTCTATGGCGATCCGGTCCGCCTCGAGCAGATAGTCTCGAACCTCCTGACGAACGCTTCCAAATATTCCCACGACAAGGGCGCGGTAACGCTAACGGTTATGGAAGAGCGCAACAGTATCCTCATCGTGGTGCGCGATAACGGCGTCGGGATCGAGCGCGCCATGCTCGGACGCATTTTCGACCCGTTCCTTCAAGTCGAGCAGGGAGAGCGCACCAGGAAAGGGCTCGGAATCGGACTGTCCCTCGTACGCACGCTGGTAGAGCTGCATGATGGCAGCGTGCGCGTGGAGAGCGACGGCAAGGACTGCGGCAGCACCTTCTTCGTACGCCTGCCGCTCATTCGGACGACCCCCACCCCGGCTACGCTTCCTGAGAAAAAAGACGCGACGAATGCATCGGCCGGGCTTTCCGTGCTTGTCGTCGATGATAACGACTCTGCGTCCTGGGGCATCGGCAAGCTGCTCGAACTTTCCGGATGCGTGGTCTCCTATGCCTATGATGGCGAGCAGGCGATGGAAAAAGCTCTGGAAACCCGGCCCGACGCCGTCCTCCTCGATATCGGACTGCCCGATCAGGACGGATACAGCGTAGCAGCTGAGCTTCGCGAACAAGGCTACACCGGCCTTCTCATTGCGCTTACCGGCTACAGCCTCCCGGAAGACCAGAAGAAGGCGCGCGAGGCGGGATTTACCGAATACCTCGTGAAGCCGGTGGGTCTTGCGGACCTCCGGCGGGCTCTTTCGCTCTCCTAGGATGCTTCATCTTCGCTTCAGAGTGCCTTCGGTATGGTACGAGGCATACGAGCCGAACGTGCCTTTAGCCGTCTAAGCTACTACCATGTCCTATAGAGAAAACCTCGCTGCGGCGAGGCTTCTCGCTATCTATGAAAAACCCGCATAGCTTGCGCTATGCGGGTATTCCGCTGGGTCGTCACGACCTTCTAGAATTGGATGAAATAGCCCACAAGCGCGAGGAGGGGTCCGCCAACGCGACACCCCAAAATGCTCAGATTCACGAAGTGCAGGAGGGCTTCTGGCCCCCGGCGCAATTCGATCTTCTTCACTATCGGCTCGTTCTTGTATTTCTCATCCACGTCTTTCCGGTACATTCTTTCCCATCGCTGGAGTATCCAGCTTCCGGCGAACATGAGTATGCCCACCGCAAAGACTAACCAATGCATTTCCGTTCTCCCGGTTTGCAGTCAATCTAGCGGATGCTGAAGAACACATCCTGCCATGATTATACCACAAATATTAATATTTGCACACTCCTCCTTGGACCGACCAGAATCCTAGCCAGAAAAGGATGCTGCGCGCGGTTCGGAGAAAGCGATTCGCGAGCCGTACAGAAGTACGGTGAACGAATCGCAGAGGCTCCGCACCAAAGCGCCGCGCCTTTTATGGCGGATTCTTACCAGGAGAGTTGGCCTCCCGTCTTATATTCGGTTACTCTCGTCTCGAAGAAATTCTTCTCCTTGTTCAAGTCCACCGCCTCGCTCATCCACGGGAACGGATTCTCCACCTTGTACTGCGCAGGAAGGCCTACGCGCTCGAGGCGGCGATCCGCGATGTGTTCGATGTACTGCTTGAAGCCGGCCGCGTTCATGCCGAAGATGCCCTTCGGGAAGACTTCGGTGGCGAACGTGTATTCGAGGACGACTGCGCGCTTCACGAGATCGACGAGGTGGGACTGGAATTCCGGCGTCCAGATTTCCGGCTGCTCTTCCTTGATGCCGTTTATGAGGTTGATGCCGAAGTTAAGGTGCTGGGACTCGTCGCGCATGATGTACTGGATCTGCTCGGCAGAGCCCGTAAGCTTGTTCTGGCGCTGGAAGCCGAACATGACCGCGAACGACGAGTAGAAAAAGATGCCTTCCATTACCACCGCGAACACGAAAAGATTCTCCACGAACTTCTGGTCGTTCTCCAAGGTGCCGGTCTTGAAGTTCGGATCGAAGATTCCCTCGTTCAGCTTGAGCACCATGTTGTCCTTGTTGTAGATGGCATCCATCTCGCGATACATGTTGAAGATGCGGGACTCGTCCATGCCCAAGGACTCCACGATGTACTGGTATGCGTGGGTGTGAATCGCCTCCTCGTAGCCCTGGCGGAGAAGATACATGCGGCACTCAGGAGAGGTGATGTGCTTGTAGGTCGCGAGCACCACGTTATTGGCCGCGATGGAGTCCGCGGTCGTGAAGAAGCCGAGCACCGTCTCGAAGGCTTTGCGCTCGTCGTCGGTGAGGACGTCTTTGCTCTTCCACTGCTCGATGTCGCGCTGCATTGAAATTTCCGTCGGAAGCCAGTGATTGGCGTTGCCAGCCATATACGCTTCCCAGGCGAACTTGTGGCGCATGGGATAGAGCTGCATCACGTCGGCGTCGCCGCCGTTTATGATTTTGCGCTTGTTGATGTCGACTGGCTTGGCTCCTACGTTGATGGGCATACGAGTAGTGGTTATTCGATAATTGAGAATCGTTGGTTCTCGAGCGGAGTACCATTTTCCCCCGGCACGACCCATGAAGCAACCTGGGGAAACGCACAACCAGAACACAGCTTTGCGGACGCACGCGAGGAGGCGGGAATCGTGGGACGATTATTGACTAATATAATTTTATATAGTATAATACATTCGATGCTAGGCTACGGAGCCTGAGCAGCGTTCTCACTACGGGGTATACGATATGTGGTTTAACAACCTCGCTAACTCGTTTCTGGCATTCGTCACGATCTTCTTCGTCGTGCCGACTATCGCGTTCGGCCCTCCCTCCCGGGAGCTCCACGCACTTCTGTGGAGCGATGCCACGACCGCGGCGGCAGGAGCATTCGTGCTCATTGCGCTCTGGGCGTGCGTCGGCCTTCTCACGAGACTCGACCGCGTACGGCGTCAGCCGGCGAACACGCTCAGTCACGACCAGGCCGTAGCGCTCCTGGTGCCGCTTGCGGCGCCCGGAGTCTCCGGACTTCTCGTAGTGGCGGCCTTCTGCATCGGCCGCCCGGCAACCGTCGCTATGGGGCTGTCGTACTGGGCGTCGATCATCGTGCTTGCCGTCGGCGCGGTCGCGCTCATGAGCCTGGTGATACTGCGCCAGAAAGCGATCGAGGTGACGGCATAAGCGCCGTCGCCAGCCACCCTGTGCCGCCGCGTCTCGAAAGGGACGCGGCGGTTGCTTTTTAAAGCGAGCTGCTGCTAAAGCTGCTGCAGATAGGTTCCGAGCGTTTCCGGAGACTCGATGCGGATAAGCTGCTCCCGGCCCGTAAGGTGGCAGATGACGCTTTCTGCTTCTTTGTCAGAACCTACAAGAATGCGTAGGCCGGCATCCATATTGAGCATGTCCACATCATTGATGCCGTTTCCAGCGACGAGCATGTCCTTGGTATTGGTCTCGTGGAACTTCTCGAGGTACGCGATAGCTTTTGCCTTGTCGGTGAGGCTCCCGACGAACTGCATGTACCCATCCATGAAGATGAGGTCCATCTTGCTTCTCGTGAACTTCAGCTTCAAATTATGAACCACGACGAAATCCTCGAGCTTCGCGAGGAAGTGCGATATCTCCAGCCCGTTCAGGCGTTCCTTGAAGTCCTCGTCGCTTTCGTGGAATACATCCGCGTACTCGCGACGCGTCTCGAGGGTAGGCGCGACGTCAGCCTCGCTTTTGACCCATATCTGCACCTTGCGTTCGGCATCCGAAAGGCTGTAGGAGGCGAACTGCACCATCGCGTGGTTCGCGCGTATGAAATCCACGAAGTGATCTTTTTCTGCGCTGCTGAAATAGTCCGCCTGGACGATAGAGCCGTCGCGATGCGTAATCTTCGTGCCATGCTCGAGGATGATGAGGGCGTCCGGGGAGATGACATCTTCGAAATGCTCTGCCAAGGCGTCGCGCATGCGCCGATAGCCTCGGCCGGTTGAGACCGTCGTAAGATAGCCGACGCTCTGGAGATGCTTCAGCCCTTCTATGACGCTTCCGGGAATCTTCCCTTTCACGGCGATGGTCCCGTCGATATCGAAGATGGCGAGTTTGCGGCTCATACGGGTGGTACGGACTAGTATACTTCCCCTATGGCAATTGAGGGAATCGACTGGAAACTCGTGTTCGCGATAGCCGGCACCGCGGTCGGAATCGCGTCCTTCATTCCGTATATCTACCAGATTCTGAAGGGTCAGACGAAGCCGCATGCCTATACGTGGCTCATCTGGAGCATCACGCAAGGAATCGCGACGGCGGGCCTCTATTACGGAGGCGCCGGCATCACGGCCTACGGATGGATACTCTCGACCGCGGTCGCGTTCGCGACGTTCCTCCTTTCCCTCTTTTACGGAACGAAGAACATAACGCGCGGCGATACCTTGGTGCTCGTCGGCGCGTTTGCCGCGATTGCCGTCTGGCAAGGGCTTCATAACGCGCTTCTCGCGGTGCTTATGGCGACACTTATAGACTTCCTCGGCTACCTCCCTACCTACCGAAAATCCTATGCTGAGCCGTGGAGCGAGAACATCGCCGCATGGGTGGGCTATGTCATCGGTCCCTCGCTGAGCTTCTTCTCGCTCGCAGCATACAACCTCCTCACGGCCACCTATATCCTCATGGCTGTTGCCGCGAACCTGGCGCTTGTGCTCCTGCTCCTCATACGGCGGCAATCGGTACCGAAGCCTGTATAGCGCTCGCGCACCCCACGCACCTGCCCTCCTTGCCCGAGGTGTATAGTTTTTATGGTGAAGGCCGCGCGCAGCGCGCGACCGCCCTGACGTGGGAGCAGCCCATGCCACTCAAAGCTCTTTGTTTCTTCGCCTGCATCTTACTGGCTTGCTGTAGCGCGCCGGACTCCGCGACGATCTCAGGCGCAGAACGCGCCGCGATCGAAGCAACCATCGAGCACGGGAGCCCGTGCGACCCTCCGGTCGCCGGAAGCCGCTTTCAGCGCTGCAATCTGTATATCGTTCTCACGAACCAACGGATGGCGCGCTTGAGCGAGCTCCGGTACGGCGTGCCGTACGTGGAGCCGCGCTGGGGCGCCGATCCGGTGCGCTACGCTAATTGGCTTGCGGAGCTTCGCCGAACCGGCGTAGACGTCGCAGGCTATATCGGCGGGAGCGATCCTGACTTCGAACTGAAAGGATATCTGTACATCGATCAGTACAACACCACCTGAAGAAACGGAGCATGGGCGGCCAGAACGGCCGCCCATCTTCTTTTGTATTACCGCTGATCAGGCGCTTCCGTAGCAGGAAGAAGAGTCGCGCCTTCCCTGCCCTGGATGCGCAGCGATTCGATGAACTGCGCTTCTTCGGTAATCGATACGTGCGGAGCGAGCGGACGCAGTTCCCCGGTCTCAGCATCCACTTCGTATCCGGGCTGCGTGGTTGTCGGGTTTGAAAGTTCGATGCCCGGCTGCGGCTCCACGCGCTGGAGTCGTCCCTCGTCCTGGCTTCGCTCAATCTCGAAAGAAATCGGATGCTTGCTGAGATGGTACGCACCGCCGGCGGCGCCGACGATGCCGAGTTTGACCCCCAGGCCTTTCAGTGCGGTCCATATCGGCCGGCGGCGGGCTGCATTACGCTCATTGCGCTGCGTCTCCGCAGCGTCATGGATGCTCATCCATCGCCGTATGCGCACGCCTTCTGATATCTCGCTCTTTATCTTTCCGTACTCGACATCCGTCATCCCTGGCGTTGCGGCGCGCGTGGCGTCAGCGTATGCCTCGACGGAAGTGAAAAACTCTTCAGTGATGAGCTCGAGGTCGGCCTGCGTCTTCACGGTATCAGGGCGCGCTTCTATGTATCGTCTGGCGGCCATGAAGAGCTTGTCGGTTGCCGCTTCGACCGTAAGCACTTCGCGCTCCTCTACTGCGACGCCTCCGGCTTCTGCACTCATGCGCTGCGCATTCCCTTTCGCAGCCGCTCGGGATTCGCCTTCCTTTTCGCCATGGCGATCTTCTCCCTCAGCTAGCGTATCAAGCGGCCAGCGGGTGCCGAGGACGTCCTGGCCGGCAATGCCCTGCTCGGAAGCGTTTTCGTGGGTCTCTTCCGTTTCTGCATCGACTTCTCGTTCACGCTCCTCTTCTTCCGGCTCTGGGACGTATTCAGGAAGGCTCTCAGGAAGCGGCACGGGCTCTGGAATGGAGATGTCCTCGTCGAACATATTCTCACGAGTGCGCGGCGGGAACTTCCGACGCATGCTGATGAGCTCCTCTTTGGTTGGCGTCGCCTTCTTGAACGCTTTCGGATCGAGCACTTCGTCAACCGACGCGATTGTGCCTTCCTCCGATATCGTGCGCGGGAAGTAGGTAACGGCGCTCTCAAGGTGATCGAGCATCTCGATGACGCGCTCCTCGCTGCTCAGTACTTTCTTGCGCGCCTTTCCGATGATTGCCTCCTTCGCTTTGGTTGCGGGGTGGGACGCGACGGTCTTTTCATATTCGCGCGGCACGTTTTTGGGGTCCTCAAGGTCGAGCACCGTCTTCATCAGCTTCTCGAGCCGCTTCTGCTCCTCCAAAAACGGATTCGCTTTCCGGAAGCGTGAAAGCTTCTTCGCGGCGTTTGCTGCAAGCGTCGCCTCCTTAACCGCCTGCTCAAGACGATTCTTGATATCGCGCTCGGCTATGCCCTTCTGTATGAAGGCATGCATCGTGCTCTCAGCCTCATTCTTTATCTTCGGTTTCGGTATCTTTTCGACTCCCATGCTTTGTATATTCTACCCTACGCCTACACCCTCGGCGTGTCGCTATCCATGTACCAGTCGTGCGCGATGAGCTTTTCAACTTTGTTCCTATCCCCGTTCACGCCGACCTTGAGCTCCTTTGCGACCTCTCGAAGGTACGCATTGAACTGAGGATCGAGGTCGAGCCCGTAGCCCGGGTAATACATCGGGAAGCGGACGAGCTTCTGATTCTTATCCATCGCCACTAGTACGCGGCCGAGGATGCGCTCGCGCTCATCGGTAATCCAGAACACCGCCTTGTTCGCTTCGCTTGCGTTCACGAACGTGGACCAGGCGTTCCCGCCCTCAGCATCAAGGCAGGAGCCGGAGACCCACGTGCCCATCATGAGAACGCGCATCGGATCGGTCTCCTTGTACATGACGAGCTTCTTCGGCATATAGCCGCCAACCGAGCCGCGCAGCGCCTGGCGTATGCCGCCTATCTGCGTCTTCAGGTCAGCGTAAAGATGTGCCTCCTTGCTTCCGGGCGCGGCTGCAGGAATGTTCCGAAACGCCTCGATAAGCGCGTCGCCGTCGGCATCCGCGGCGACCCGGACCCCCATCTCGTCAAAAAGGCGACGTGCTTCCGCAGAAAAATGCCGAAGACGCGATGCGGTATTGCTCGAAAGCGGAGCGCCTGCGAGGTCGTACTCTCTGCGATTATCCGACATCCAGCGCTGCGCGCGTTCTGCGCCCAGTTTGCCGAGCCAGGCGACATTCCGGGGATGCGTGCTTATCACGTTCTCGGCTCCGGCGAGATACCGGTACAGGACTTCTTTTGCGTTCGCGACGTCGTCCTGGTCGTGGGAATATTCGTTTTTCTGCATGCCTTTCAGAATGGAGTACGCCGAGATGAATGCCGGGTTCCGGAGCCGTTCTTCGTCAAAGGTCGCGAGGCCGAATTCTTTTTTCGCTATGGCGACGATACCTGCGTGCAAGCGGCGCTCAAAATACGGATACGCTTCATTCCCCATAAGCACCGATGCATCGGTGAGAAGCTTCTGACAGGCGACCAGGTCCTTGCGTGCGCGGGCCGTCTGAACGCGTTCAAAAAGCTTGCGGAGCTTTGCCGTATCGATTTTCTGCTTGTCCTCGTCCTTTTTCTCCGCAGACTTTGCGGGATCGGCGTCGATGTTTGATTCGCGCAGGTGCCGATACGCACGCTCGAACCGCTCGGCGATAGATGAGTCGGGCGTGCCGCGCTTATCTTGCTCGCTCGTAAATAACGCATCGACGTCCTCAAGCGAGGTCACGGGGAGCGGCGAGACGAGCGCGGCATCCTGGCTGCGCAGCCGTAGCCCGAACGTATTCGCGAGCGCGAGCGTGTCGAGCGTTCCTATGAATGATTTACGTTTATTGCGCGCGACGAATTCAAGCATCTGTTTCTCAATCGGACCCATGGTCTTTAGGGTGCGTAGGCTTTTCGCCTGAACCGCCGAGCCTCGCACCTCCTTCTCGAGAAATTCAATGAGCGCCGGCCAGTCCTTTTCCAGGTCGTAGAGCCGGGCCAAGTTCGGAAGCGCATTCAATACCTCGTTCGCCCCCTTCCCGGACACTTCGCTTATCTCCTTGGCTTTCGGGATAAGCGCCGGCCAGGAATCGAGCGTGAGGTCCTGTATCTTCGTGACGCGGAGCATCGTATAGAGCGCATTCCCGAGATACTCGCGGTAGTCACCCGGTCGCTCGCCCTTCCCTGCCGCCGCAATCTGGCCGCATATGATTTTCGCTTTCTCGAGCGTGAATCCATCAATAATTCCCGGCGCCCGCGTATTGATAAGACTCGTGATAACGCTGAGGTTCGTACTCGGGATGGCGGTAGGGTCCTTATAGGCAACCGCGATAAGCCCTTCAGTAAAGCTCTGCAGTTCGTGTATCGGGTGCTGGTCCGGGAATATCCGGGTTTCTATAAGCGTGGGCACGAGGGAGCGTACCAGCTCCTTGGTAGCCGGCTTCTTATACATGCGGTCGATGCTCTGGCAGAACGACGCTGCGGTTTTAGACGAGAGGTCGGTTCCGGCCATCGCCTCGGTATAGGCCAGGAGAATCGGCCGGAATAGGTGCGATTTATCTCTCGTCGCTAATTTCTGGAACTCTTTGAAGAGCTTTTTCCCGTCAGCGAGCTTTTCTGGTGTGAAATCGTTGGCAAGGTAGGGGCTATTGATGAATATGCGCAGCAGGGGTTCGAGCGCGTAGCGCTGTTCCCCGGACACGGCAATCTGAAGATCCAGGAAGGCTCGCAAGGTTTCTGGTGAGAGATGCTTCAAGAAAACTGCGCTGCGCAGGTTTTCCGAAAGCTGGTGGGAATAGAACTTTCCTTTTTGCTCCACCGGTCTTGTATTGTTGCGGCCGGGGAGATGCCTGGTGATAGCGCGCGCGATCGCGAATCCCTCTTCGGAAACCAGGAGATCGCTTATCGCCTGCGTTTCCGACCGCTTCGGCTCCGTCTCATGACGGATTGAGGAGGGCGTATAGCCGTACAAGCCTTTGTTCGACAACTCGTCGTGCCGGCGCTGAGCAACTTCTGGAGACGGCGCCGTTAGCGGTTTCGGAGGCTGCTTCTCGCTCATCGGACTATTCTACCGCGCTGAAGAGCGTATTTTTAAAATGGAGGCTTCCGTATTGGTATACTGCGGCCAATGGAAAGCCCCGAGGCCCAGAAAGAGCTCTACGGACAGGCGTGGCGAGTAGATCGAGCGTTCGACTCCCTCCGGCCGCTTCGTCCGCATGAGAAGGACTTTTCCGACTCCCTCCTCCTGTATACGGAAGCGGGCGAAGAAGAATACGCGCACGTACAGGACGCAGAAAATCCCTATCACCGGCTCGTCACCGCACCCGAGCATGCATATCTGGCGGAGATTGCCGAGCGTATCGTCGCGGAGCTTCCGGACGAATTCGAATACATTGACCTTGGTCCCGGCACGGAACACAAGGAGCAGTTTTTCTTTGATGCGGCGAAGAAGCTCGGGAAGAAGTTCAAATACGTGCCGGTCGACATCAGCAAAACCTATCTCAGCATGTCGCGCGAGTATGCAAAGCAGCAAGGCGTAGACGTCACGCCGGTTCGCGCATCCTTCGAGGAGCTCATAGGCCCGGGCCGCAATAGTCCGCCGCGCTTTGTCTCACTCGGCCTTACCTTTTCAAACTACCGCCCCGAAGAAGCGCTCAGACTGCTCCGTGAAATAGCGGGTGAAAACGGCTACGCGTTCGTGAACTCCCAGCTCCGCGAGCGTACCGATATGCAGAAACTGCAGGAAATATACGGGGGCATGCGTGCTATGTTCGATGAAAAGCTCGCACTTCTCGGCCTCGGCAAAGATGACGTCGCCGACTTTGAAGCGACCGACGGCGTCGAAATATGGTGCCGGGTCCTAAACTCAAATCCGCGGCTCGAAGCCAAGGGTGTGAAATCAGGCGACCGCCTCCTGGTGCTCAAATCGCTGCGCCCCTCGAAAGAATCGCTCGAACAGATTATGGCCGGCGTGCCCCACGCAACCTACGACACGGGCGGCCCGTTCGTCGCTACACTCCTCAAACCGGGAAAATAAGAGCGTGCGGTATTTACGTAATAACTTTTTGATGTTATAAACATTCTCCCTCAAGAGAAGGAGTTGGAAATGACTCGAGAGGAGTTGCCGCCTGAGATACGGAACCTGCTTATGGACGAGAAACGCATGGCGGAAATCGCCATCCTGGTCTTGAAGCACGAGTACCGCCTCCAAGGCGATACCATGTTCATCGCAACGCTTAAAGTCGCCATGCTCTCCCTCGGCATCACCGATGAAGAGATGCAGAAGTTCTACAAGTCGATCGTCTTTGACGTGACGATGGAAGAGAGCGAGGCGCAGACTGCAAAGCCGGTTTAGGCGGCGAACATGCAAACAAGGAACGGCCGGACCCTGTATTGGGCCGGCCGTTAGTTTTATGCCATATAATTTGACTCATTATTAAATATGTGTCATTGTGCCTATAACCCGGTCCCTTTGGACCGGCGGCATGATGGAGCAAGCAGATGAAGATTGAAGAGAAGATTAGCCGCCCGAAGCGCACGAAAATGCACTTCACCCCCGGCACCATCCTCTCGCGCTACGCCACCGTTTACTACGGCGCAGCGTTCCGGAAGCTCAAGTTCATGATCAATGACAACAAGCTCGAAGTGCACGGCCAGTTCGTGCTCGCCAAGCACATCCGCTTCTTCGACCGCACGGTCGCGCTGCCGCACATCGTCCGCGGCAATGACGGCACATTCGCGATCGAGAAGCGGCCGGTCCGCTTGCGCCTGGAGCTCCCGCTCTGGACGCTGAAGACCGAAGGCTGGCACGCAGAAACCCTGCGCGGCAAATATCCAGCCTCGCTGTTCGACGCCATGGGCTCCGCCGGTCTGAAGGACGCTTACCTTCTGAACGGCGACATGCTCGCGACGGCGTTCACCGGTCCGTACGGCGAC